>JANPPO010000395.1:0-1748 GCA_031428555.1 Bdellovibrionales bacterium
TGCTCCCATTCAGGGAACCGCGGCGGACTTAGTTAAGAAAGCTATGATTCAATTAGATAAAGAATGTCCGGTTCCACTTTTACTTCAGGTACATGACGAATTAGTTTTCGAAGCAAGGCCCGAGGTTTTAGAAGAATGGACGCCTCGAATTATTGATATTATGGAAAATGTCATGAGTCTTAAAGTTCCGCTTAAAGTAAACGCAAAATAAGCAGAGTTAGTCAGTTTCCCAGCCGACAACTTTGCCGCCTTCAAAATAAACAGTTCTTTTTTCTACTTTGAATCCATCTTGACCTGAAATGGATCTTGAATATTTCCATTTCTGATTTTTGAATAAAGGATTTCCAGAAACTTCTTTTCCAAGAGGCTCGCCCCAGGATTTTTGTACGTAATCCATTGGCATTCCGATTGCGATATCTTGATTTTGCATCAGATTGCGCATTTCCGTGCTTGGGGTTTTTGCACGATTCCATATTTTTTTAGACGTCGCCCATTCTTGTTTTTCGTGAATGTTGGCTAAGTAAAGATATTCGAGTTTCTCGTCTTCATCTAAAAACCAGGGAAGCAGTTTTGAATAAAGTTCCTTTTCTCTTTGTGTCTTGAGCTGACGTTCAAGATCTCGAATGCGGATTTGCGTCAGTTGTTCGCCTGATGCTGGAGCAGACTTTGGGGAGTTCCCGGAGTCGCCTCCGTCTTCCCTTGATTCGCTTCTTTTCGTAATGAAAGTACAGCCAAAGGATCCAAATATAAAAATAGCGAGTAATACCAGTCTTCCCATAGGAAGATTTTCATTTATATCTTGAACAGATCACAGTCCTGTTTTTAAATTAAGAAGAGTATTTTTTAAATAAGCTTACGAATGGAGACAATCTGGCAGAGGCTAAAAACCCACCCACGCCTAAGGTCGAGGAGAAAGATCCTGACCTGATGTCATTGGATGATTTGGATAAGGTTATTGCCGAATCCGATCCCACTGCTTTGGCGAGCATTGAGGGTGTCAGAAAAATTGCTGACGAGATCGGCCAGCCTCTAGAAATCATGGAAGCTGATCCATTGTCTTTAGATACAGATGCAGTGACGCTTCAAAGTTTCAAGTCGAAGTTAAAGCTTAAAGGAATTCTTTTCTGGGTTTGGCTTAGAAGTTCCTCTTTAGAGGGAGCTCGTAAAGCAGCTTCATGGTCAGTTGAAAAGAAAAAGGATTTTCAAGAGGCCAGACAGAAATACAAATACTGGCCAACAAAATCGAAAATGCTACTTCAGGGAGCCATCGTACTTTCAATTGCGGCAATCGTATTTGCTTACTTTGCTTTCGTTAAAGGAACTTTATTTTACAAGCAGGAACTTTTTATTTCGTCTCTTGAATTTATGGCCGAAAAAAAATGGGAAATTCCTGTTGATGCCGATGCAAGAGAAACTTTTTATAACTCATCTCGTATCCCGAAAAACATTTTCAGCTTGAAAAAAATTGTGGTGAATATCCAGCCCTCTGAAAGTTCTGGTCCCAATCCAATGGTTGCATTCGAATTCAGCCTAGAAGGAAATTCCGCCGAGGCATTGCTAGAGATTAAAGATCGTGAAGGCGAAATCCTTGATCAAGTTCAGCGAACAGTCGAATCTTATTCCTTTGATGAACTAAATGATATGGAAGGTAAAAAAATCGTAACCGATAAAGTTAAAACCGTTATCAACCGCGTTTTAACTTTAGGTAAGATTCGCCAAGTCTATATTCAAGGAATAATTCTTAAGCC
>JANPPO010000396.1:0-1940 GCA_031428555.1 Bdellovibrionales bacterium
GGGCTTAGTTTCGCCTTGGCAAAATCCGGAATAATGATAAAACCAGAGGCTATGGCTAAAGTATCAGATATTTTCAATAGCGACTGGTGGACTGAAGTTCCGGGTTTTTCTTTTCAAGATATTACCTATCATCGAGCAAAAAAACAGGGGACGGTTCGGATTGCATTCAACCGTCCCGAAGTCAGAAACGCATTTCGCCCGCAGACCGTGGACGAACTTTACACAGCTTTAGAAAATGCAAGAACAAGCCCTGATATCGGAGTTGTCTTACTCACAGGAAATGGTCCATCACCAAAAGATGGTGGCTGGGCGTTTTGTTCCGGTGGTGATCAAAGAATTCGCGGCAAAGATGGATATCAGTATTCTGCTAACAAAGAAACTGAAACAGATCCTGTAATGAAAGCCAAATTGGGCCGCCTTCATATTTTAGAAGTTCAAAGACTGATTCGCTTCATGCCAAAAGTAGTTGTTGCTGTTGTGCCTGGTTGGGCAGTGGGTGGAGGACATTCACTTCACGTTGTTTGCGATTTGACGATTGCATCTAAAGAACATGGAATTTTTAAGCAAACAGATGCAGACGTTGCAAGTTTTGATTCAGGCTATGGATCAGCTTATTTAGCCAGACAAGTGGGACAAAAGCGCGCCCGTGAAATTTTCTTTTTGGGCCGCGATTATTCGGCACAGGAAGCTTTCGATATGGGAATGGTGAATGCGGTTGTTCCGCATCAAGACCTAGAAAAAGTAGCTTTGGAATGGTCTGCAGAAATGCTGACGAAATCTCCAACAGCGATGCGAATGCTAAAGTATGGATTCAATGCGATTGATGATGGCTTAGTTGGCCAACAGCTTTTCGCAGGCGAGGCGACTCGGCTAGCATACGGTACCGACGAGGCTCAAGAAGGCCGCGATGCTTTCTTAGAGAAACGCACAAGAGATTTCAAAAAATTTCCTTACTATTATTAAGCGGCGTATTTTGCAATATATCTGAAATTTGCAATTTTCATTCGAGGGGTTGGTTGATTCGAGATGAAATCATTCTCAATAACTGTCAAGTCGAAATTACTCATTTCGGATATATTGCAAAAAACGAGGGCCGTATTATCCAGGTGTTTCGCTTGGGTTACTAATCAAAGAATATTTTCTCTCTGATATTCCAGAAGTAATCTTGTTTTCTGGCGATAACGTACATTGGTATACGAAATTTACCTCTCTTGCTTAAAACGTCTTCTATACTTTCCACTGCGAGTTCGGTGCCGGGCATTCGGTTATGCATTCTGATAAAATTAAAAAAGAACGCGCGTTTGTTTTCTTCGGAATTCAGATAGAAATATTCCTTTAAAACATTCGCATCAGCATCGTAGTAATGAATTTCAAGTCGGCTATTACCTTTCTTATCTGCTGTCTTATTAAAAGTCATACTGTCTACCCGCATAACGTGAGCGTCTTTTAAAGACATGGCTTCTTTTAATTTTTTATCGTTATCGATCAACATGTTCTGACATGACCTGCAAACTCGGGCGGCAATATCATTTTCTTCGCCGCACTTGTCGCATCTTTTAAATCTAAACCGGTAGCCGCATTCTTTCATTTCCCGGGTTGTGGGAACTTCGAACGCAGCTTTGCATTTTCTTCCATAGTGTTCGATGATGAAACCTTCAGAGTCTATGATTCCCCAAAAATTATTGATCATGCCACACTTGGGGCAATCAATTTCGACGATGACAGCTTCTTCGTTTGGCTTATCTTCTCCGATTTCGGGGGAAAATAAATCATGGCCTTGATTTGTATAATCCAAAATCAAACAATCTGTTTTGCCTGGGCTTAATCTAAGGCCGCGTCCAATAATTTGCTGGTAAAGACTGACCGATTCGGTCGGTCTTAAGATAGCAATGACATCAACGTGAGGAGCATCAAAGCCAGTCGTTAAGACTGACACATTC
>JANPPO010000397.1:0-6611 GCA_031428555.1 Bdellovibrionales bacterium
CAAAGCTTTTTTGTGAGGGAATAATTCCCGTAGAGCATCATCAGTGACTTTAATATCTTGAGGATCTCCGCTAAGTGCGACCCATCTAAATGGACCACTACCGCGACAGAAAAGTGGACGAATGTAGGCTGGAACAAATCCAGGAAAATCGAATGCGTCTTTTACACCGTGATTGAAAGCTTGGGCGCGAAGATTATTTCCGTAATCGAAAGTAATCGCGCCACGCTTTTTCATTTCTAACATTCCGCGAACGTGCTTAGACATACTTTCATAGGCTTTTTCCAAATAAGCTTTTTCGTTTTCTTTTCTGAATACTTCAGCTTGTTCGATTGAATAGCCTTCAGGAATGTAGCCAATTAATGGGTCGTGTGCAGAAGTTTGATCAGTTAAGATATCGGGAATAAAGTTAGCTTTCAACATGTCGTGAATCACTGTCGACATATTGCCTAGAAGTGCAACCGACTTTGCCTGCTTCGTTTCTTGATAATGCCGAACGCGTTTGATCGCATCTTCCAAATTATCGGCAACTTCATCGACGTATTTTGTTTTGATTCGTTTCGCAATTGATTCAGGATCAACATCGACTGCTAAAACGACAGCGCCAGCGAATACTCCGGCTAGAGGTTGTGCCCCGCCCATCCCCCCTAAGCCTGCAGTTAAAATAACTCGGCCACTGAGGTCGCCATTGAAATGCTGGCGTCCTGCTTCAACGAAAGTTTCGTAAGTTCCCTGAACAATTCCTTGAGTCCCAATGTAAATCCAAGATCCAGCCGTCATTTGGCCGTACATCATCAAACCTTTTTTATCGAGCTCGTGAAAGTGTTCCCACGTTGCCCACTTAGGAACTAAATTCGAATTTGCAATTAGTACTCTTGGCGCATCTTCATGAGTTTTCAAAATGCCGATCGGTTTTCCTGACTGCACAAGAAGAGTTTCGTTATTTTCCAAAGTCTCGAGAGCTTTTAAGATTTTTTCAAAACTTTCCCAGTTTCGGGCAGCTTTTCCGATTCCACCATAAACGATCAGCTGATCCGGATGTTCTGCAACACTTGGATCCAAATTATTCTGAATCATGCGGTAAGCGGCTTCCTGAAGCCAGCCTTTACAATGAAGTTTTGTTCCAGTTGGAGCTTTGATCGTTCTCATATGTGAAGGTCTCCGATTTCTTTTTCAACTTCTGATAAAATTAAATTAGTTCGAATCATCTCGCGGATTTTTCTTTGGTCTAAAGCAAAAATCCGATCTTTATCTGCATAGGGAACTTGCGATCTGATGACATCATAGGCCTTTTGAACCCCGGCAGCCGGTGTCAGTGGACGAAGTAAATCCAACCCTTGAGTCGCCGATAAAAATTCCATAGCAATAACGTTTGTCGCATTTTCTAAAATGTTAGCAAATTTTCGTGCAGCGATTGTACCCATGCTGACGTGATCTTCTTTTTCAGCAGAAGTCGGAATTGAATCCACACTTGCCGGATGAGCTAGTACTTTATTTTCGCTAACAAGCGAAGCAGCTGCAACTTGCACAATCATGTGCCCAGAATTGAGTCCACCTTGATTCGTCAAGAAGGCTGGAAGATCACTCATCGCGGGATTAATTAATTTAGCGATTCGACATTCCGAAATGCTGGCTAACGATGAAAACGCAATTCCTGCGAAATCCATTGCGAAAGCCACCGGCATTCCATGAAAATTACCGCAAGATAAAATTTTATTTTCTTCAGCAAACACCAGCGGGTTATCTGTACTCGAATTTGCTTCTGTCTGAAGAACTTGAGAAATATAATTCCAAGTATCCTTCACCGCTCCGTGAACAGCAGGCATACATCTTAAACTGTAAGCATCTTGAACTTTCGTGCAAGCATAGTGGCTTGTCGAGATTGTCGATTTCTCTCCTAAAATTCTTCTTAAATTTCCTGCGGTCTTGGCTTCACCTGCATGCGGTCTTGTCGGAGCAATCAACGGGTCAAACGCGTTTCGTGTTCCACGAAGGGCCTCAAGTGAACAAGCACCTGCGATATCAGCAAGCTTAATCAGTCTTCGGCCACGCTCGAGTTCGAGCAAACCAATTGCAGTCATCACTTGGCAGCCGTTAATTAAACTTAAACCTTCTTTGGCTTTTAGTTCGAGCGGCTTGATATTCTTTGCTTGAAGTAACTTAGAGACGTGTTGAATGGTGCCGTCATCACCCCAGGCTTCACCTTCACCAATTAAAGTTAAAGCAAGATGAGATAACGGAGCTAAATCGCCGCTTGCTCCCACACTGCCCTGACAAGGAATAACAGGAATAATTCCAGCATTTAAAAATTCTAATATTTTTTCGACAACGACAACTCTGATTCCACTATGGCCGCGCGCTAATGCATTTGCGCGAAGTAGCATCATCGCCCGAGTCTGTTCAATTGTGAACGGAGTGCCCACGCCGATCGAATGTGACCGGATCAGATTTTTTTGAAGCTCTTCAATTTCAGAGTCAGAAATACGAACCGAACTAAACGCGCCAAAGCCGGTATTCACACCGTACATGACCTCGCCAGCACTAATTCTTTTTTCGATATAATCGCGCGAAGTTTTCATCAGAGCCCGGGCTTGAGACCCCAGACTCACTTTAATTTCCGGAGAATTTGCGATTTTAAAAACGTCAGCAACAGTAAGACTTAAACCTGTAATTTCCATAGGGCTCCGACTCTAACAACAAAAGCACCCTGCTACATTAAGAGTGACGGCGCGTCAAAGGCTGCGCAGAGCCACCCAAAGGACCGCTGCCGTACAGGCCAAAACAAAAAACGAAAAAATCGTTTTAACAAGTTTAAGCTTCTGCTTTTTCTTCCGAGCCTGGATCAAATGATAGATAGCCAACACATGCATAATCACCGGAATCATAAAACTCATGATGGCAGAAAAATAGAATTTCCCGGCATGATCGATTTCACCTTCTGAAGGCGCATAAGTCTGAGTCTCGATCTCTTTGAGGATTTCTTTGGCTTGTGCAAGCTTCTGTTTCGCCACGTAAACTTCGTATCCATCAAATAGAGCGGAGTAACCTTCCAATGATAAATTAGGTCCCGAACTGACATTTACGATCGCATCGCGGTCCGGAGCATAAACTTCGATTTGCGATTCTCCCAGTTTATGAATGAGGGCACCACGCATAATAAGATTCGGCACTTTCGTAAGCAAAACCCAATTTTGTTCCATTAAAAATTAAACTCCGCTTTTCCTTCACCGACCGACTTGCCGCCAATGAAAGACTTCCATTTTATGCTCACGACTTTAGAAACCATCGCATTAACTGAACAGTATTTCGATAAGGATAACTGAATTGATTCATTGAATTTTTCTGGCGTTAGAGTTCCTTCAGCATAAAAACTAAAAGTCGCCTCCGGAAAAACCTGAGGATGCGTTGTCACCGCTTCAGCTTCAGTTACAACTTTAAGTGATGTTAAATTCTGCTTATATTTTGCTAAAAGCGAAACTGCATCCATCGCAGTGCAACCTGCCATACTGGCCATCAAAAGTTGTTTTGGCGTTGGATGCTTTGATTCACCAAATGGAGGATTCGCGTCCATCTCGATATCGAATCCATCGATATTGACCATAAAGTGCATGTTTTGGAGCCATTGAAGTTCAGCTTTCATTTCTTACCTCACCAAGATTTGCAGGAGCCTTGACCTTTTCGGCCTAAGCGGCTGCAATTAAAAAATGAACAATAAACTATTAAGCCCCGCCTATCCAGCCGAAAAAAGTATTTACCTCGAAAAGAAATCAATTCATGGAGTTGAAATCGATATCTGCCCCCTGTCTGGCGGCATTTGGTTTGATCGCTTCGAGCTTAAAAAGTTTGATGAGGCAAATGAACCTCTAGATTCGATTTTATCTGTTTTGCCTAAATTTCCTAAAGAACCAGAAATTATCAATCGCCGAAGAAGTCCCAAGCATCCCGAGGCAATCATGCAGCAACGACCTTATGGCCCAAAAGGCATGAATGGAATATTGACCGTGGATTTGTGTCCAATGTGTGCAGGAACTTGGTTAGACTATAAAGAATTACAAAAAATCAGAGAACTTTATCCAACTGAAGCTGAGATGAAACAGCTTTCGCAAAAACTAGTTGATGACGCTTTTAAAAAAGCCTTAGCAAAATAAAAAGAGTGGGTTCTCTTTTAAAAAGCCCACTCCTATTATAAGAGCAAATTAGAACATTCTGAAGAATGTGTTCGGTCCAACCTGGTTATGTAAATTTTGATACTCTTCAGTCCTGCTCACAAATTCATTCGGCCCTTTTTGGATTTTGACTTGTTCGCTCAAAATCCAAGAGCCCATGAGTCTTCCAATACCCATTAGAATCATAGTGAGAAGGATGAAGAAACCAACATCAGACTGGGCTAGGTCTGCTTTCTTAACTGAAACAGGTTGAGCTTCAGAGTTTATTCTCTCAGCTCGTGGTATTAATTGGTTCGGTATGCGTAATGCAAGTAATGCATTTGTGGGTTTCATCGTAAAACTCCTTCTCGCGATAACTTTCTTGGTATCGCATGGTTAACATTGATTCCCACGCCATCGGCCCCGATGACATGAGATTAAAAGCAAATCAAAAATTCTTTTTAAGAATCGCTTTAATTAAAATTTAATTGTGTGTTCTATTTTGTCTGGTCTTTTTAGTTCGACGCTATTTTTGAGAGCGTAAATCAGAGGCGGAATCCAGAGGGAGAACCTGCATGGTTTCCAGAATGAGAATTCCCGAAAAGGAGACGCCCAACTGATCGACAGAATAAACTGTAAACATTTTATTTGTAATAATCATGACATCCTCCCTTCGTAAGATTTTTTAAGCTTATGCAATCGTTTCGACTTTGTAAACAAGTTTCTATAATAAACTTTCAAATATAATCAATAAGTAAAACCCAAGTGCCAATGTGGAACTCTAAAATATTAAAAATTGGAAATATTATGTTCAGATATCAGTGAATGAAGTCTGAATCTTATTTTAAAAAGTAAGTCGGTCGATGAATGACTATTTAAGTCTCGTTAGCTTGGCGTTCAATCTTACGAGTCTAGCAAAGATCGTTGCAAGAGATCCTAAAGCGATGACTGAAAGTCCAACTACATAGGAATAATGAACGTGTCCAATGACGGAATGCTCAACCATTCCAACGATGATAACCAGATTGAGAATAAACATGCGATGTTGTTTTGCAGTGGGCCCGCTAAAGTCATGACCCATCTGCATGCTGGCACCAAGAACACGAACGTAAGCAGTTAAAATAGCTAAAACCGAAGTCGCCCAGCCCAAATCTGTTCCCCAAGAAAAAGGAATGGCAAAGCTTGCTCCTACTAACAAAAACAAATCAGAAAAGCGATCAGGTAAATCATTATACAATTCACCATTAGGGGTTCTCAAGCCCCCTTCAACCGCCATAAGTCCATCAATCAAATTACAAATAAGCCTAAGCTGAATTCCCACTAATCCTAAAACCGAAAAAAAATAAAAATTAAATCCTTCAGAATTCAAAACTTGCGCGAGTGCTACTCCGCCAATCGCCGCAAAAACTGCTGATAAAATGGAAACTTGATTCGGAGTTAATCCCGATCGCACAAGTTTTTTTGCAAAATTTTGAAAGAACGGAACTTTTCTTGAAGAGACTTGTCTTCTATTTTCTTCCATTTGTTAAACCTTTTGCCCTTGAGAAATAACAATTAAACCCGCCATGATACACATCGCCCCCACCGCTAAATTCCAGCGGAAAGGTTCTTTTTCCAATACAAATCCAATCAATGATCCCCAAACAAAAGTTGTCGCATAAAAAGGATATACGACAGAAATGCGTCCACCCATTTTATAACCCAAGACAAAACAAGCCATGACTCCACAAAAAAGTAATATCCCTAAGATCAAAGAATAGTTCTGCCAAACTGGGACCAGGGAAAGCTTGAGCCCGCCTTTCTTATAAGCGTACTGACCGAGAGCTCCTAAAAATGCAGCAATGATATTAAGTAGAATTGGAATTTTTTGAGACTCCATCTTTAAACTCCTCCTTTTAAAAACCAGAAGGCATAAAAAACGACTGGTGCAGTTAAAATCAAACTATCCATCCGATCTAAAAGTCCGCCGTGACCTGGAAGTGCATCACTGAAATCTTTCGTCCCGAAATATCTTTTCAACGTTGAAAAATAGAGATCCCCTTGAATTCCGTAAAATGAAATCAAAAACCCAAGCATCGCACCTTCAAGTAAACTAAAATTTAAAACTGAAGAAAAAAGATAAGTGCCTAAGCAGGTTGTTAAAACTAATCCACCAATAAAGCCGGCTTCAGTTTTATTAGGACTCACAAGTGGAGTGATTTTTCTCTTTCCCCAAGCCTTACCACAAAGAAACTGTAAAACGTCGTTACCTTCAGTTAGTAAAATCAAAATAAAAACTGATAACATCGCAAACGAGGTTCCTCCCCAGGCTTTGACTCCAACTAAGTAAAGGGCCGGTAAACACGCTAGGAAGTGAAACGCCATAATAGGCCCCATGACACTCGCCACAAGCTCGGGCATTCTTTTGATACCATCAGTGAAGATCGCCAAGGGCGGAAGACAAACGATGATTGTTAACACCGGAAGAAT
>JANPPO010000398.1:0-2935 GCA_031428555.1 Bdellovibrionales bacterium
CCTGCTAATCGACTAGCCTCTTTATATATGTTCGAGATTCCGACTTCGCTAAAAAGATCGAGTGTTGCAGACATCGCAATAACTTCGACCATCGCTTTTGAGCCAGGTTCAAAGCGCTTGCTGTCGGTTCTTGGTTGAATCGAGAAACTTTTTTCAGTTTCAGGAAATCCGTAAGTCATCGCGCCCACTTCGATCGGATTAACTTGTGCCAACTTTTCTTTCTTCATTACCATGTATCCGGCGCCGTAACCAGAACACAGAAATTTGTGGCTACCTCCGCAAACAATATCAAATCCTGATTCGTGAAAATTAAAAGGTCTAACTCCAACGCCTTGAATGACATCGGCAACGAGCCAAATATCTTTTCCTTTCAGCTGATCTGAAAGTAATTTTAAATCTGTGACTGACCCTGTTTTGTATTGAACCCAAGAAATCGCGATCACTTTAGTTTTCGCAGTGACATGCTTTAATATTTTTTCAACGGGGGTTTCGAAATTATCAGTTTCAATTTGGATAATTTTGGCATTCGCTTTTTCGGCAGCCAATCTCCACGGATAAAAATTTGATGGATATTCTTGTTCCCAAGTTAAAATCTCGTCATTTGCTTTGAGCGGAATTCCCAAAGCCGCTTGAGAAAGTGCCGAGGATGTCGTAGTGAAAAAAGAAACCTCTGCTTCATCTGCACCAAGAAATTGAGCCAACTTCTTACGAGTCACATCCGTTTGAGCCCAACCCTCCATCGCACAAAGAGCACCCTCTAAATAGAGTCGATCAATCCACTTGTGTGCCAGGTCCCGGTAAACATCCGGTATGAGCGCTTGCCCTGAGTTATTAAGATGAACAATTTCAGCACCAGAATAGTAGTGAGATTTAAATTGAGCGATATTCATATCTTTAAAACTATCGCTAATCTTATAGCTTGTCATGGCTGGAGTGTGGTTTTTAAATGGAAAGTGGGCCTGATATGATCAGACCCACCTGTATTTGCGAGATGATCAGCTTGATCATCTCTTGGACATCTTAATAAAAGTTAAAATTATCTGCGTTTGATTTCCGCTACACCTGCTAGGACTTTATTTAAATTTTGTAAGCTCAACTTCTGGTCGTGTGAACGACAAGATAAGCGGAATAAGTCTCGAGTATGTGATAAAGCAGCCGCGATTTCATACGTTGCGCCGCCTGGATAAATTCGGATTTCAATTCCAACTAGTCCACCACGTGCTCTTGCAAGCCCATCATTAGAACGCTCTGGGATCATAACTTTACAACGAGTTAAACCATTTCGTAAATCAAGATCCTCTTCAATAAGCGAATCGTTTTTAAAGCTGACAAAATAACCAACGCCTAAATTCTCTACTAATAAATCTAAACGGCTAGAACTTGGTACTTGTGACGAACCTGGAACTACAACTGCCGGAGCTGGAACCTGAATAGGTGTAGGTCTTGGAGAGTTAGGTGGATTCGGCTCACGGTCTGTTACATAGGTTTCAATTTCAGAACAAAAAGACGCAACATCAGCGTAAGAAGCAAATTTAACAACTCGATTATCTTTGTTCGTTACAGGGCAAGATTTGTTTTTTAATTCTTTCTCAAGAGTTAGACAGATCTGAAAAATCTTATTCACAGGAGTATTTCGAGTGATTGGCTTTTCAGATAGTTTCATAACTTCTTTATAAGACTCGATCGTCTCTTGAGAGCAATTTCTTTGATTCGAAACAACTCCAACACTGCCACCAGATGATTTTTTGCTTTTACCGCAACCAACTACTGTTGCAAGAACCGCTAAAGTTAAAACTAATTTGATACTCATGGAAAATCCCCCATCTGCGAATAAGATGGGAATTTAGTTCGATATCCTTTTTTTGGAAACTGTCATGATTCTGTACAGTCAAATCTTCAAAGCTTGAGTTTAATATCGTCGATATTAAACCCAAGCCCCCTCTAATTTGCTCTCTATATAAGTCTTACCTAGTGTCTTAAAGACAAAGAGTCTGTCGGACGTGGTTTCGTTCTTTCAGTTGGGTGAGGGTGTTTCCCCTCTTTAAATTCTTCAATCATCTTTTTATTGAAAGCAGGTAAGTCGTCAGGCTTTCGGCTTGTAACCCAACCACAATCAGTCACAACTTCTTGGTCGACCCACTGAACTCCGGCATTTTCTAAATCCGTTTTGAGTGATGGCCATGAAGTCATGATGCGATCTTTTACGTCACCTGTTTCAATTAAAACCCAAGCTCCGTGACAAATCGCTGCCAGTGGCTTCCCACTTTTCACGAATTCAGTTACCCAATGAACCGCTGCACCGTCTGCACGGATAATGTCAGCGTTGATAACTCCACCCGGTAGCATAAGGGCATCGTAGTCAGCAGGTGCTGATTGAGTGATCGCGCGATCAACTGCAACTTCATCGCCCCAGTCTTTATCTTTCCATGATCTGATCGCGCCTTTTTTGAGCGATAAGATTTCTACTCTTGCGCCAGCCTCTTCTAAAGCTTTTCTTGGCTCAAGTAGTTCTGATTCTTCAAAGCCGTCAGTGGCGATGATCGCAATCTTTTTAAATTTTAGTTCTTGGTTTTCCATTTTAGCCTCCTTGTTTTTGTTATGACTTGTTAAGTAGCGGTCTTTCTGATTCTGGAACTGGATAGTTGTCCTCTTCTTTAAGTTTCTCCAGATCATCGACAGCGGGACCTTCGATTACTCCACCGCTGCAATTAAATCTCGAGCCATGACAAGGACAATCCCAAGACTTTTCCACAGAGTTCCAAGCAACAATACAACCTAAGTGAGGACAAACTGCAGAGCGCATTTCAAGTTGCCCTTGAGCATCTTTGTAGACTGCAATTTTCTTTAAACCTCGGCTTAATATGATGCCTTCTTCTTTTGGAAGTTCTTTTACGCTTTGTTCATTATGACCACCAATATAGTCAGTGTATTGATA
>JANPPO010000399.1:0-2163 GCA_031428555.1 Bdellovibrionales bacterium
GCATCAATACTTGAACGCATGGGTTCCGTACACAGTTCAGCGGCCAAAGCTGGAAAAAATTGATCCATGAATTGGCCACCCGCATCCGAAAGAACGGCACTTCCGCTAGCAAATTTAAGCAGACTTTCACTGACGCGAACACTCATGGTTAATGGATCATTCGCATCTTGCACGAGCGGCAAATTATTTTTGTCAAGTACACCGGCCAACTGGGACCGCACGACTTTTTTACCCTCTTTACTGCGTTCAGAGGAATTTTTAATAAACACAACAGTTAGTAGAATAAAAATAACAGCCAACGATGCCATTAAATCTGTGAACGAACTTGAAAGAAAGTTTTTTGACTCTTTTGCTTTCATTGAACTCACATTTCAGTTTTTTTTCTTCTTTGTTCCTTAACCAGATCTAAAAGAATTTGTTCAGCACTCAGATGCGGAAGCAAAGATTCAAGTCTGTACAAGGCTCCTCGCCATAGAGTTTCAATTTTATCAGTCAGGAAGTGATTCATGATGGTCACCACTAACGCACATGCAAGTGCCACAATCGAGGAGAAGAATTTTCCGGAAAGTCCATTAACTAGACCACCAATTCCCTGAACATCAAGGTTGGTTAAAACTTTAACGTGTTGTAAGCCCAAGAGAATAGCTAAAAATGTTGTTAGTAAGCCCAATGTCGTTAGCCAACTGGGAATCTCATCGGCGAGACTCTTTCCCGTCCACGAGTTCAGCTGACTTCCTTCGTCTGCAATCACCGCAACTGGCTTTTTGAGTACCGCTTGGGAATTTTCGATAAACATCAAAGAATCAGAGAGGCGCCCAGCAAAATGAATCAGTGGCGGAAATTCATTGCCCGCTTGCCGAAGAGTTGCAATCACTGCTTCCGGCGAATCGCTCTTAGCGCTTAATTGATGTAATAAATTTCTTAACTCTGATTTAACTTTAAGATAACGACGAAAATACCAAACTAAGAATGATCCTGTGACGGCTACCACAGTAAGAGAAACCAGAAATACAATCCCAGGCATCACAGTCCCAAACGCCTGGCAAACCCAATCCGTCGATCCAACTTCAGACGGAATCCACCCACAAATTCCTTCGGGTCGACTTAACTGATTCAAAACCACAGCGGGAGCATTGGTGGTTTTCGTCGCATCGAGGACAATATTAGGTGGGGCTTCCAATAAACTGGAAATAAGCTTCAGTGGATGTTTTAGAAATTCAAAAGTTGATGCCACTTCGAAAGTGTACGGGAAATGTGCTTCGATGTCGACGGATCACATCAACGGACTTAGTCTTTGATCCTTAAAAAAAGAAAGACAAAAGGTCTAGCCATAGACCACCAGCCAGAAAACGGTTTAATTTTACTTCGCCGCGTAGGCTCTAAGTGATTGTAGCGAATCGAAATCGGAATTTCTTTCATCGAAACTTTCAAATCCCGCAAAAATTTAATGTGAAGGTAATATTCCAGTTCATATCGATTCAACCAGTCTTGATCGAGCTTTATTCGTGGATCTAACAGCAAATTAACTTTATACGCTCTAAGGCCACAGGTAATGTCTGTCATTCGTATTCCCAGCAGTACAGACCAAAAGACACTGAGAATCGGAATCGTTATTCTGCGAAAAAGTGGAAGCTGCAGAGACTCGCCGTCTTTGATAAATCGACTGCCTTGCAAATAGGGATAAGGCCCTTGGTCTAACTCATTTAATATTCGCGGAAACTGCGAAGGCACCATTTTTCCATTCGATGATGAAATCAACACGCCCTCAAATTTGTTTTCAATAGCATATTTAAGTCCGCTTCTAATCGCCGCCCCAATTCCCGAATTCTTAACATGCTCGATAACTTTAAATCCAAGACGTTGAGCAATTTCCTTCGAGCCATCGGTTGATCCATCATCAACCACGACAACATTCTCGCGGGGAATTTCTTTTAAAACTTGCAGCAAATAAGTTTCAATTTCAACTTTTTGATTGTAGTTCGCAACAATAACAAGATTCTTCATGATTTACTCATTGCGCTGCCGCCTGTTTGGCACGAACCGAATTTAATCGATCAATCACCGGTTTATTTAATCCATTTGTGAACTGATAAGCCTCGTTTAGATATTTTTCTGCCTCAATGTAACGACCTTGTTTCTCGAGAAAGTCAGCAAAGAATAACC
>JANPPO010000400.1:0-3542 GCA_031428555.1 Bdellovibrionales bacterium
AAAAGCTTTGAGCGATTGATGGGTGATCTCTACGAAAAAATCGGAAAACTTTTCGAAAGTGTTCTTCGTCACAATCCAGGTCGCGAAAACGAAGTAAGAACTTCGCAATAGGTACCGGGGCGCGCAACCAGAAGTTGGCGCCGATCTAAACCTTATTCCTCCGGAGTATGAGTCACGATAACAGTGGTAACTTCGCGAACCACATCTTCGACAACGTGATTGTAAACCGCTTCCACGAACTTAGCTTTGTTCTGGAAGACGGCTTTTTTCAGAACGAAATGACCTTCTTTATCCATCTCGTCTAATCCGGTTTCCCCGTGCGTGGCGTGGAAAAGACCAAGGAAATATTTCTCGGAACCGACGGGCGGAAGATCCATTTCAAAAACGTTTGGTGGAGTTTCATTATCGCTGCAGCGAAATCTTGCGTTAACGGAAGGGTTGGGACCTGTGATGCGAAGGACGGGTTTGCGATTCGCAAGCATGTCGCCAACGAAGTTATCAACTCCGATAGGACCTGGGGTTGCAGTCATCGAGATTCTTGAACACGTGAAGTCTTCAACGTTGAAATAAGTTTCGGTAATTGTGATTTCACCTTCTTGAAAATCGTGAACGGGTTCTGTCACTCCGTTATCTTTTAAGAAGCCAGCTGCTGAAATGATTGTTCCAGCGATAGTGAAGCCAAAATCATATTCTGAAACACCGATGAGGCCGTTGAATTCTTGACCTTCTCCCAATTTGAAATCTGTTTGCATGAAGAATTTAAATTTCATGCATTTTTCAGCAGTGTCGTTGACGGTTTCTAAAAGTTCTTCGTCGCCCAAGAGGCCCGCGAAGCGACTAAGTGTAAGCCAAATTTTGAGAGCCGGTGGAATATTATGCTCGACATTGCAATACTGACGAGCTTCTTGTAAGCAAAGTGATGTGGTAATCGCCCGAGCGTCACGAAAAGCGGCAACACCGTCAGCGCCCAGAATTTCATCAATCGTCATCGAGAAAAGTCCCGCCTGGCGTGAAACGATAAAGTAGCTTCTAAGCGCTTCGTTTCCACCTTCACAAGTTTTTGCAGACTTTAATTTTGGTATGACAACTTTATCGACGGCTTCTTTTAAGCTGTTGCGGTAAAACTTTGCGAGCTCTTCGTTATCTGCGCCATCATTGAGTGCTTGCCTTCTGAACCCTAATATTTGGCGATTGAACCAATTGTTGATTCGAACACTCTCGGTATCGGCCATTCCAAGATCGATGATCTCTTGAACTCTTTCTTCATCCGTTGCTGCGTAATTTGAAAAGTGAAATAGCGCAAATTTAACTGACTGCGTGCTGAAGCTTTTTAAATAAGGTACGTGGGCAACTTTTCCGTCATTTTGAGATGTGATCAAAGAAAGTTTTTTAGTGTTGAGCGCGCGCTTTGTTTTGATCTCTAAGATTGCGTGCTGAACAAGTTCTAAGCCATCGGGGTGAAGTTGAACTCCGAAAGATTGAAAAGCAGTGCCATTTACTTTCAAATCTTTTGTTTCGGTCATCGTGATATTAATATCGTAAGAAACTGATTTCGCAGGAAATGTAAGGGTGTACTCAGAGCCATCAAGGCCTTTTAAACTAATTTGCCCACCAGCCGCGTTCGTGATCAGCTTAGTGCTTGAATTTTTTTGTAAAGACGCTTGAAGAGAAAGGGGGTTGGCATTGGCAGCAAGGACCTCATCTAAGGTCATTTGCTTGGCGTTCGAAGTGAGTACTAAAAGAGAGATTAAGATAAAAGATAAGCTATTAAAAAAATTCGAGTTCATACAAGGCCTCCGGACCCCGATATAAAATGATAACCGGGAGGCCTGTCGTATGGCGTAGAATTTATTTAGTCAAGGGTCTCAAGGAAGAGTTTAGCGAGTAAGGATTAAATTTAGACTTTTAATGTAAGCTGGGTTCTTCATTTGCAATTTAATATCTTCAGCGCCAAAGCCCATAAAAACGCCAGTGCTAGGGAATACTCTGTAGACCAAAGTATTTTGCCCTAAGTTGAGTACAGGACCCTCTTGCTTGCCTTTAATAGAGACAGTCACAGCTGCGGATTCATTCAGTGCGCCTGCGACTAATTCAACAGCAACTAAGCGAAACCCTGTGTAGTGCTCTAGATTTTTGATATAGGGGCGAATATTGAGTTCGCTATCGGTAGAAGTATATCTTTCAATTTTAAAATGAACTTGCGAATACTGAGTTTCCGCCTGAGCGGGAGTAAGACTAAGCATCAAGATTGCCGAAACGATAAGGCCAGGAACAAGTGACGATAAGAAGGCTTTCATAAGATCTCCTTTAGAGTTCTAGAGATTACAGCCTAAGTCGGGGCGGGTGGGAAGCTGCAAAATGTGCCAGGGCGCGCTGCCTGCGCCCTGTTTCTTATCACGGAGTAACAAGACCTAGTGTACGGATTTCGGATTTAGCAGAGGCTTTACGACGTTTTAAATCAGCTAGGCCTTGGATTTCTTTTTGCGTAATGGCAGAGCAGAAAAGGAAATAGCAAAATGAAAACACAAAAGCCATTTAAAATCGGAGCCGTCGTGCAATGGAATTGGATGGGGCGAGCAGTTCGCGGCTCGGTTAAAAAGATTTATTTCAAACCAGTTTCAAAAGTTTTACGGGGACATTTATTTAAAAGAAATGGTTCGGTTGATATTCCCGCTTACGCGATCATGTCAGAGGCGGGGAATGAAGTTTTGAAATTACATCAAGAGCTTAAGGTTTCAGAAAAAGTAAAAGCGAAGTGCAGATTTCCGCGCAAAGATTAGAGTTAATTATTCGGAGCGCCGTCCAAAATCCAATCGAAGATTTTCTGCTTTTGCGCAGCGGTAAGGGGCCCGCCAGAAGTAGGCATAGAATCGTTAGCAACCCGCTGATACAAAGTGCTGCCCGATGGGTTGCCGGGTGAAACTCGAGTTATAATCTGCGAGTGAACTGAAACGAAACCGTGGCAACTAGCGCAGCGTGGAGTTAAAACGTCCGCTTTAAGCGAAGTATAAGTTGGCGGAGTAACATATGTGTATGCTGAGTTTAAAGTGTTTGCCTGCAAATCAGGATTTGTAACTGTGACACCAACAACTCCTGCCGCATGTGCTGGGGTTGTGCACGTTATCGAAGTAGATGAAGCAACATTTGTAGACGTGCAAGCAGTCATATCAAATAGGACACTTGCGCCAGTTTGAAATTGAGTTCCTGTAATTGTAACTGCAGTACCGCCGGAAGTGGACCCGCTAACCGGGCTGACAGCAGAGACTGAAGGTGGGCCAAACGCATCCGCATACACAATTGCATTCGCTAATGTCGCTGAAGTGCCGTTCGTATTAAAAACCGACACACTTACGGTTGATGCTGCTATAGCTGGAAGTACGCAAGTAACTTCAGTGCTCGAAACGAAGTTGACTGTACCGCACGAGCTCGAACCTACCAGAATACTGAGTCCTGAACTGAATAAAGTTCCTCGAATTGTGAGGGTACCACCGCCAGCGGTCGGAGATGTTGTCGGCGAAACAGAAGTGATGCTTACAACCGGA
>JANPPO010000401.1:0-4564 GCA_031428555.1 Bdellovibrionales bacterium
CGAGAAAGTGCTGTTTCAGCAAATTCTTGTTTGGAGACGAAAACAAGAGATTGTTGATCACATTCGCCCGGCGGAAGCACCGTGAGCACGTTGAGCTCTAAAGAGCCCTGAATATGGGTCAATCCGTACTTTTTTAATGGAAGAAGTGAACTCAATTGCATGCTTAGCTCTCGCGTCAAAGTAAATTTGGTTTTTGTCTCTTATATTCTTCTTAGTATAAATCCAAAGAAAATTCGAGGGAGGTTTTCATTTATGGCGAAAAAAGCTCAAGCTTCTGGCAAAGCTAACGCAAGGGTCGCAAAGGCCAAGCCGAAGGCAGTTGCAAAAAAGCCGGTCAAAGCAGCCGCGTTAGCAAAGGCACCTGCTGCAGCGAAGGCAGCAAAAGCTAAACCTCAAGCAAAACCTTCCGGAAAAACGGCTCTTACTCCAAAAAAACCTGTGGAAGTTGCAGCTTCATTGGGTAAAAAGCCGACTGCCGCCGCAGCTCCGAAAAAAGGAGCTTCAGAACCGGCACTTCTCGAGACAAAAAAGACAGAAGCTCCAGCGCCAAAACCGGCTCCGAAAACGAAAGCTGAAAGGGCGATCCAAGCAGCTGAAACCGCTGAGAAAATTAAAATTGATAAAAACATGACTGAAGAGCAGGCAAAATGGGCCGACATGTACAATAAATATAGAGATGCGCAATCATCAAATTATGATATGAAGGCCACATTCAAGGCGGCAACTCCCATTCAGCACAAAGTTTTAGGTTGGGGATGGATTGTGTCCAATGAAAATGATCGACTCGAAGTTCTTTTCAAAGATGGAAAGCGAATGTTGATCAGTAATTATAAAGGATAGTTTTTTTAACTTTTTTTGACTGGACTTCATCGGTTATTCATTGGATTTTATCCGGGTAATCTTGATTATATGATCCAGATAAAGCTTTAAAGTAAGGGGCGCATGGCAAAAGACGATTTAGCACAAGTAGATGGTAAAGTAATAGATGCATTGGCTGGGGGTCTTTATAAGATCATGCTCGATAACCAAGTAGAAATTGCAGCTAAGCTTTGTGGAAAAATGCGCCGATTCAATATTCGTGTCGTGGTTGGTGACCGCGTAACTGTTGGGGTCTCACCTTATGATCCTACCCACGGTTTGATTATGTTCAGACACAAATGAGATCCTTACCTCATTGGCCTAACAAAATAAATTCAAGGAAAAGTTAGAGGATTTATGGAAGCTCCATTACAGAACTATCTGTCCAAAATGGTGCCTGGCGTTTCTGCAAAATCAGCTCAAACTGTTATTGAGTTGGCTGCAGAAGGTGGCACGGTTCCTTTCATTGCTCGTTACCGAAAAGAAAAAACTGGAAACTTAGACGAAGTTCAAATTCGCCAAGTGATTGAAGCTCACGAGACCTATAACGAAGTCGTTAAAAGGAAAGTGTTTTTAGTTAAAGAAATTGGCGAGCAGAATAATCTCACTGAAGAAATTAAAAAGCGAATTGATCTTGCTTGGGACTTAGGCGAACTCGAAGAAATCTACAGACCATTCAAAAAGAAAAAGAAAACAAAAGCTACAATCGCGCGTGAAGCGGGACTTGAGCCTTTGGCAAATTGGATATGGGAAGTTGGACACGGTACTTCTCAAGACACGATGCCAATGGAAGTTAAAGCTAAAGAATTCTTAAACGCTGCAAAGGGGATTCAACTTTATGATGAAGCTCTTAAAGGTGCGCAAGATATCTTGGTCGAAAAAACTGCGAATGAACCGGAATTAAGAACAATGGTTTTGAAAAACTACATGGATAAAGGTGTGGTTATTTCGAAAGCAGCAAAAGGTTACAAGCCGAGTTCTAAATTCGAAATGTATAAAGAATTTCAAGAACCTGTTCGCTCACTTTTGGAAACAAAAAATTCTCATCGTTATATGGCGATGAAGCGTGGTTGGCAGGAAGAAGAATTAAGCGTCGAAATCCAAGCTGAAGATGAAAGCTTACTTCGCAGCTTCGTTCGTTACACAACGACAAATCCTGACAATCCAATTGGCGTTTACTTATCGACAGTAGCAAAAACTGCTTTGGCAGTTTACGTCGTTCCTTCGGTTGTGAACGAAGTCCATAGAGCTTTAAAAGAAAAATCTGACTTCGAAGCGATTCAAGTATTCGCAGAGAATGTTAAAAAAGTATTACTCGCTTCTCCTTACGGTGCGAAATGTGTACTTGGAGTTGATCCAGGCATTCGAACTGGAAGCAAAATTGCTTTAATCGATAAAGCGGGTCGTTTTATTTCCCACACTGTTATGCATACTGAAGGTGGCGGCGCAGAAGAAAAAGCTAAGGCTTTATTCGGTGAAGTGACAAAACAAATTAAAATTGAAGCGATTGCTGTTGGTAACGGAACTCATGGTCGTCAGGTTGAAATCTTCTTAAGAAAAATTTTAAAAGATTTAAATGTCGATACACCAATCATCATGGTGAATGAATCTGGTGCCAGCGTTTATTCGGCAAGTGATATTGCTCGTGAAGAATTTCCTGATTTGGATCTAACGGTAAAGGGCGCAATTTCTATTGCCCGACGTTTACAAGATCCACTCGCTGAACTTGTAAAAGTTGATCCAAAATCAATTGGTGTGGGTCAATATCAGCATGATGTGAATCAGGTTCATTTAAAAAAGTCACTTGATGCAGTTGTTGAATCAGCTGTGAACAATGTCGGCGTTGATGTGAATACGGCTTCTGCTGCATTGTTAAGCCACGTTTCTGGAATCGGTCCTGCAACTGCGCAAAACGTAGTGAAGCACCGTGAAGAAAAAGGACTTTTCCAACAGCGAGAAGAACTTCTAAAAATTCCCAAATTTTCGGCTAAAGTTTTTGAACAAGCTGCTGGTTTTTTAAGAATCCCAAATGGAAAATTAGTTTTAGATGCAACTGGAATTCACCCAGAGAGATATCAAGCGGTTAAAGATATGGCTCAAGATCTTGGTGTGACTCTTTCTGATCTTATCGGTGAAGGTGCAAAAAAACTTTTAGACCAAAGAACAAAGTGGGCGGCACTTGTTGGTGGGTTCACTTTTGATGATATCGTTAAAGAACTTGAAAAGCCGGGCCGCGATCCACGTGATCCATTCAAGGTTTTCAAATTCAGAGAAGACATTTTCGAGGTAAAAGACTTGGTTGAAGGAATGGTTTGCCCTGGAATCGTAACGAACGTCACAAATTTTGGTGCCTTCGTTGATATCGGTGTTCACCAGGATGGCCTAGTTCATATTTCTGAAATTTCTCACAAGTTTGTTGATGATCCTCGAAAAGTCGTGAATCCAGGTCAGCAAGTCATGATCAAAGTTTTAAAGGTCGATCAGGTAAAAAACCAGATTTCACTTTCAATGAAACTTGATGATGCACCTAAGATGGAAGCTCGGCCTCGCAGAGATAATTTTCAGCAACAGCCAAGACCCACTCAGCAGGGCGGTCCAAGACAGGGCGACAACCGTGGACCTCGACAAGATGGGCCTCGTGAAAACAATGGACCAAGACGCGATGACAGAGCGGCACGTGGGCCTCAAGACCGCAACCAGGGTCAGTCGGATAATCGTGGTGGCAGAGATAGTCGAGATAATAGAGGCGGCCCTCAAGGTGGACAAAATCAGGGCGGCAGACCGCGTGATGGCGGAAGACCAGCGGGATCTCCGTTCAATAACCCATTTGCAGCTTTATTAACAAATAACCAAACTAATAAAAAATAGAACCAAGGAGAATTAATATGCCAAAAGCAGTACGTAACAAAAGTGTTCGCGCTAAGAAAAAACGTTTGAGCAAGAAAAAGAGAATGAACAAAGTTAAAAACAAGCGCTCAGGCAAATAGTCATTAAAATTTAAATTTCTGAATTGGATTTTTAAAAAGGCTTTGATTTATAGACTATATAAATCAAAGCCTTTTGTTTTTGAGTCTAACGTGTAATTCAGAGACTAATTGAAATGAGGAGCTTCATGAGGATCGTTAACGTCAGTTACAAGTGTCGGAACCTTGGCTTTGTGAGCTCTCGTCAGGCTTCGAAGTAAATCAGCGGCTTCCGACTTCAAACTTGGAATAAAGATCATCAAAAACGGACCTACGAATAACCCGGGCAAGCCAAAAATCATAACCGCGCCCACAATTCCCACTAAAGTAATCAAGCCATTCATTTGCGGACCCGAATGAGCCACCAAGTAAGGCTTAAGCCAGTTATCAACAACACCTACGAACGCAGCTATGCAAAGCATGATCACACCAGGTGTCGTATCACCCTGGAAGAACGCGATCGCGGCTAATGCTACACCAATCGGCGCAGTTCCTAGCACAGGGAAAAATGACGCAAAGAAGGTCGCGATAAATATAATCGAGAGTTCTTCAAAACCTGCGAAGCCCGCACCCACAGTCATAATAATGGTTTGAACTAAACCCACAGTGAAGATTGTAAACACAGATCCATAGCTCGCTTCCTGAGCTTTAATAAAAATTGAGCGAAGACGAAGATCTCCCCATAAACTCGTATCCGAAAGACCTTCCAGAATACTATGGCGACGTTTAACCATCACTGTCAC
>JANPPO010000402.1:0-4249 GCA_031428555.1 Bdellovibrionales bacterium
TTCATCGCAATTGCATCTCATTGCCATGAACACAAAGAGCCAAGGCCTTTCAGAACTGAATCTAAAAGCTGAAATCCATCAATTCCATAAAGCCGATAAATGGGCATACCCTACTATTATTGGCTCCGGCGGCAGAGCGACGATTTTGCACGCCAAACCTACCGCAAGAAAAATTAGAAATGATGAACTGGTTCTTATTGATATGGGAGTCCACCACAATGGCTTTGCTTCCGATATAACTCGAACTTGGACAGCAGGAGCCAAATTTTCCCGAGAGCAGAAAACGATCTATGAAATAGTTCTGAAGGCTCAAACTGAAGTCATCAGGCGAGTAAAACCTGGAACCAACCTGCAAGAGCTTCATCAAATCAGCAAGAATTACTTATTGGATGGAATGCTTTCAAGGGGAGTTATTAAGTCTGGGAAGATTGAAAAGTATTTTCCTCATAAAACTTCGCATTGGATTGGCCGTCACGTGCATGATCAATGTCCTTATTTTTATAAAAATGAAAATCCAATCGAATTAGCTGCCGGAATGGTTTTTACCGTTGAGCCTGGATTATATTTTAAAAAAATAAATTCGGCTTACAGTAATATTGGAGTTCGAATTGAAGATGTTATTTTGGTAACCGAGACAGGCTATGAAGTTCTGACCCATGTTCCAAAAGAAATTGAAGAGATTGAAGCCATCCGCGCTCGGGTGACTTAGCTTCTATAAGGCTTGTACCCCATATGAAGATTACGAACTAATAGTTCATAGCAAACGTAAGCACCTTGCACATTCAAATCCCTTTACCAGCCAGGTATCATATATGAGAATATAGCTTCTGAAGCCTGACAAGCGGGGACGAAAATTAGGCGACGGCCATTTTCGTGAGTTTTTACCAAAGCATTTAGAAAATTAAAACTTCGTCCCCACGGCCTTGTACAAAAGGTTTTGGTTTTGGACTAAGGGTTAGATCTTATTTCTTAGAGTATCGAGATTGCCAACTTATATGTAACAATATGAATATGAAATATTTTTTAGCTTTCTTTCTATTTTCTCTATGTTTCGAAGCTTATTCTTCAGATTCAGATAAATTATGCGCGTATGTAGAGAGTCGATCTTCATCAAATCCGAAGAAGAAAAAAGAGGCTATGGATGATCTGGCAAGTATCGCAAACATATTGATGGAGATACCTGAACTAGAAAAATCTGCTCTAGAGCAAAAAATGACTTTTAAAATGTTTCAGCAGTTCGTAGAATCGAAAAAGAAAATCAACGTACCGACCTCATATGAAGCTGCCTATAACACAAATTATATTAAAAAGTACTGCGGATCCCTGAAAACAGAAGCAACCAGCCTTACTATCAATGGGAAGGCGCTAACAGATCCTTCAAAGATATATCAAAATCAGTTTGATCCAAAAAGCCACAAGTACTACCAAGAAATTCCCAGTAAAGGTAGTCAGTAAAAGCAATGCTTTTGAAGCTCGACAAGGTCAGTCTGAACGGTCTTTATCAACATCAATTACCTTTGCCGGAAGGCGTTCTCCCTCTCCGCCAATTTTTATTTTAAAAATCTCATAAAGTTTTATCTGTCTTGAAACCACTGCATCGAAATAAAAAAAAGGAGTCGGTTTTAAGCCAACTCCTTTTGAATTTCAAAAGAATCAAAGCACTTTAGGGCGTGTTAAGTCCTGTAAGATTCTTGTTTGTAACAAGACCGTGAATTCGTGATTTCTTGTGCTTAGGATCAAGAGCGCTAGCCTCTTGATCTGCATCTCGAGGATCCATCATTTCAAGGCGACCTTCTACATTCGTAGTTCTCATCATCATTCTGTGTGCCTTAAAATAAGTTCCTTCTAATGTAAAACTGATTTCCGCACCAGGCCCCGCCATAGCAAGAGCCATAGCTAAAGTAACTTGGTTCGTCATCGCCGCTTGGCCAAATTCTGCATAAGCCTTTGTATAGGCTGATCTGCTTACTGATCTCGCCTGCATTTTGCTTAAAGCAGCTTGCATTTTTTGAGTTGCGTAATCAGTTTGGTTTAAGAATTCCGTTTCGCAAGTCGTCTTCTCAGAAACTGTTTTGCAAAGTGCTCCGCCTTTTCGTGCAAAAGCGCTTTTTGCTCGTCTTTGACTCCAATCTCTCATGTTGCCAGAGCTACGAACCACAGAAGAGTTTTTGAGTCTTGCTGTGTTTGCCGAAGTCATTGTGATATTCAAAGTCATGTTAGTAAAGTCTAAGTCGCCTCCTACATTTGGAATAGCTACTTTAACTTGGTTCAGACCTGTATCTTGTAACAGACTTTCCATGTTGCGATAAAGTGTTCTCATAGACGAGTTATCATCTTCGTAGACCCAAGTAAATCGGCCGAACTCTCCATTTTCCTTAACTTCACTCGTCTTAATATCACTAGTTGTGTACTTAGCGCCTTGGAATCCTTTAGACACTGTTGTGTGAGTTCCAAAAGCTCGAGTTCGAGTCGAAAAATTGTAAACGCCAAACTGAGCATCAATTTTAGAATTCTCGACTAACATATCAGTTACATCATGCGATTGAATTTTGTTTTCAGAGTTTGTTGCATTCAATATTATAGGCAAACCTACGAAAAAACTTTTGCCTTCACCTTTTGATCTACGTTTAAACTTCTCTACTTTCATAACTTCTGCCGATTCAGGACTTAGCTGAGCTTGAGAAGCCCTTTGCTCGGCCGCTGTTACGTTTCCACGAACTAGGTCCTGATAAACTTTGCGACCAACTTCAGATTCTAAATCAATAGAATAAGAAAATCCGTCATCAGCGTTACTAAAATCTGTTATAGACGCCGCAGCCAATGCCGCGCCAGTTCCAACAGATAATGAGTCCAGCTCAGAGTTCGTGAGCTTTACGTAAACGCGATTTGTATCAATCTTCTCTACATGTGTTTCCCAAGTTCCTTGAGCTACTTTAGCAGCATTGAGACCCGCTAAGCCCAATCCTAATCCGCCAACGTAAATCACTCCACCTTTGGATTTGTAAGTGACGCTATCGCCAACTTGCCATTTATAGATCTTTGTCACATCAAGTGGTGCTGACTTGTATCCGGGAGTTGCTTTAGCTGCAGCAAGTGAATGAAAATATCTAACAGACGAAACTTCTGTTCCCTTCATTGGCATGATGCCGACTTGAGCCCACAAATTTGCGGCAGTTCCAGTTGCGTTCTTGAAATAGAATCCAAGAGCTGCACCAAGTCCGCCTTCTAAAAGTTCGTAGCTCGATTTTTGATAAACCGACGCCTGTCGAGTCATCTGAAGTTTATTCGGAGCACCGTCTCTTGGTGCATCCGCGGAATCAACTGCAACAATTCCGATTCCTGAATCGAAATCGAGATAAAAAAGTGGCTCAAGACGAGCTGATAAGCTGCGATTTTCTTCGGCTGTTTGTTCAACCGGTGGCGCATCTACAACTGGTTCTGGTTCAGCAGGAACATCAGTTGGTGGAGTCGCGGGCGGAGGTGTACTCGGTGCCGGAGTCGCGGGTGGCGGCGTATTAGTTGGTGGGGTATCTACTACTGGTGGTGCATCTATTACTGGTGGAACTTTTGGTGGAGGCGTTGTTACGGGCGGTGCCTTCGGTGGAGGTGTTACCACAGGTGGAGTATCTACTACTGGTGGAGGTGTCGTTACCGGTGGTGCTTTCGGCGGAGGTGTCGTTACGGGTGGAGCTTTCGGTGGCGGCGTTGTTACCGGCGGTGCCTTCGGTGGCGGCGTTGTCGGCCCACAGCTTGGCGGTGGTGGTGGTTTCGGAACATGACCGTAGGTTGCGAACGCACTCTGCGAAATCAATAAAGATGCGCAAGAAAAGATTTTTATTAGACGGTTTGAAAAATGGTTCATTAAATACTCCAGTTAAAATTTAATTAGAAGTAGATTTGTTTTTACACAATCTGATCTAATCAGTTTTGCTAATCGACTCACTAGCTTTGCAAAAAGAGTGTCGGTAATAATTCTGTTTCGCGCGAAAAGGAAAACGCCAGAAAGGCCTAAGATTTGGTATTAATTGAATAAGTTTCAATTTGAAAAAGGACATTCTAGTTCGAATCTAACTTCACGCATTTCTTATCCAATGCAAAAAAGTCTTTAAAAAATTGAGAGCTGTCATATCTAAATCAAATCAAAATTGACTAAAAGTTAATCAATGATTTGGGGGAAATTATTTCTGTTTTGTAAGTGTCGAGGCTTTAGACAAAGAACAATTTATGTGTCGTATAGTGATAACTTTTG
>JANPPO010000403.1:0-6054 GCA_031428555.1 Bdellovibrionales bacterium
AGTTTCTTGCAGAGCAATTAAGGCTTCTTTCAATTCAACGCTGACAAATTCAGGGCCTACATCATCGACCAAGGCTTGAATTGCCTGTTCAGTAAAAGTTTTTGCTTTAAGAATATTCTCAAAATGTCTCGCGTGAGACAAAAGAACCTGTTCCCCTTGCAAATCCACTGAACCGACTGCTTTGACGGAATCCAAAACAACTGCTCGATCATTTTTATCAAGAGCTGAGACAAAGAGCACTGGAGAGTTTGGAACTTCAGTGAGACACTGTAGTTTTTTCACAATTAAATCGCGATCTTTCAAAGAAGTTGGTTGATCCGCCTTGTTGCCCAAGAAAATAAGATTTTTCGGAGACAAACTTTTAAGCCATTGCTCATCCGTTTGATTCCAGCCTTCTGCAAGATCAAAACAAAACAACACTAAATCAGCCTTTTTAGCAGCTTCCTGAGACCTCTTCATACCCATGACTTCAATTTGATCTTGGGTTTCTTTGATATCTCTTAAGCCCGCTGTATCTTGAAAAACGACTCTAATGCCCTCATAAATCAGGTCTGCTTCAACCATATCTCGAGTTGTTCCCGGCTGAGCCGCCACAATTGCCCGGTCATATCCCAAAAGAAGATTAAGCAAACTTGATTTGCCTACGTTTGGTCGCCCAACGAGCGCCACTTGTAAGCCATCTTTTAAAGTCTTTCCCTTTTGATAACTTGAAAGAAGATATTCTAATTTTTTTAAACACTTCGAAAGTTTCGTAACGAGTTCATTTTGTGTCGTTACTTCAAGGCCTTCAGTCGCAAAATCAATCCCGGCCTCAATATGCGCTAAACACCAGGTCATTTCGCTCTCTAAAGCCGAGATTTCAAACGACAAATCACCTTCTAATTGCCTTAAAGCAACTTCAGCAGATTTTTGAGATCTACTTTCGATAAGCGATAAAACACTTTCGGCTTGAACTAAATCCAAGCGATTATTCATGAATGCCCGGTAAGTAAATTCACCTGGCTGGGCAGGTTTTAACCCCTGTTCAATTAGGGTTTTTAGAAGTCTTTCGCAAACAATTGGATTTCCGTGACAAGAAATTTCAACGGTCTCTTCGCCTGTGTAAGAGTGGCCCTTTGCATAGAATAAAGCGACGACCTGATCTATTTCAATTCCCGAAGCAGGATCTAAAAATTTACCATAGTAGGCTTGATGAGAATCAGGTTTTTCAGGAAATTTAGAAACACATTTGTGTGTAATGAAAGCGGCTTTATCACCGCTTAGTCTGATAACAGAAATACCACCATATCCGGGCGGAGTGGAAACAGCACAAATAGTTTGTGAGTCTCTAGAGCCGCCTAAAGATATCATGATTCGTGAGCTGCTTCTCCCGCTTTAGCATCTGGACTCTTAACGGGATAAATTTTAATTTTCTTATAAAGGCCATCTCCTAATGAGCGGCTTTTAATTCGAGGATCTTGAGCCAAATATTGGTGAACAACCTTTCTTTCCTTCGGAGGAAGTGCTCGGTAGTATACTGAGCGTCCTTGTTCAAGCGCCATTTGCTTTAAATTTTCTGCCTTTTCGATCAACGCCTGTTCTGTTTCCTCGCGGAACCCACCAGCATCGACTAAAACATTTGTTTTATCTTCAGGGAAATTGTGCTGAATAACTCTTTTTACAAGAAGTTGAAATGAGTCTAGCAATTGACCCTTTTTATCTTTGAGCATCTCTTCATCGGGCCCAGAAAAATCGATTGAAAGAACACTTTCGTTTTCATTTTTTTCAAAACTCAAATCAAAAGTAAGTTCAAATCCTGCTAACTCAATAACTCCAGCAAGCGTGTTCTCGACAAGTGTTTCGACCTCACTGCTTTCTTTTTTTCCGCCAAATAGTTTCTTGAAAAACCCGGCCATCTAATCCTCCTATTTCATCAACTTCATAAAGGTTTTTTGTTGGATGATTCCAAACACCGCACTGATAAACATGTAAAGCGTCAGCCCTGCGGGAAGGTTGAGCATAAAGACTGAAAATAATATCGGCATGAACGCCAAGATTTTTGCTTGAGTCGGATCCATCGTTGTCGGAGTCATTTTTTGCTGAACGTACATCGTAACGCCCATCAAAACTGGCAATACATAGAATTTATCGTGAATACTTAAGTCTTGAATCCAAACCGCAAAGGGCGCCTGGTACAATTCAACACTTGAACCAATAACTTTATAAAGAGCAAAGAAAATAGGGATCTGAAGAAGCATCGGCAAGCATCCCGCTAGTGGGTTTGCATTATTCTGCTTCATCACAGACATCATTTCGCGATTTAAAGTAACAGGGTCGTCTTTATATCTTTCGCGAAGGCCTGCTAAAATCGGCTGGATGGTTTGCATTCCCTTCATCGATTTATAAGACATCAAGTTAAAAGGAAGAACGAGCGCACGAACTAAAAGAGTAAGCAAAATAATCGCAACACCCCAGTTGCCAACGATTCCATAAAACCACTTCATTACAGCAAGCATTGGTTTTGAAATCCAAGAAAGCATTCCAAAATCCATGAGTTCGATAAAACCTGGGTGTGCAGCTTTCAGTCTTTCAGAAGATTTAGGCCCGATAAAAACAGCCTGCTTGTAAAGAGCTTTTACTGTTTGTGGAACTCCGTAAGTAAGTGTGTGTACAAGAGATTTTGCACTGATGTCAGAGCTAAACTGAAGATCCGGTAAGATTTCACTTTCATCTAATATACCCGTCGTAAAATACTGAGTGCCGATTGAATAAAGTCCCACTGCTTTAAAGTTATTTTTCAACGACTCTGATGCATTTGAAACGTTCACGTTTTCTTTGCGGTCTCCGATGAAAACCAGAAGATCTTGAAATTCAAATGACGGAAAAAGAAACGACGAAGATTCGGGCTGAATAATAAGGCCTTCACTGACGAAAGAATATTCAGCCGCTTTTCCCTGAGGATTAGAAACTAAAATTTCCTGAGCGAAAGAATACGTATCTGAACTATATGTAAGCGTTCTTTCAATTGTGTAACCATCAACTTGTGCCACACCTTTAAAAACATTATTTTCTTGGGTTAATTTGAAGTTAACGAGCTTCTTCTCTGGTCCCCAAACAAAAGCTAAAACAGGCTTATTTTCAGTCGTTAAAGCAATCGGGTTATTCTTTCGATCGAAGTAGTTTTTGCTTTGATAATCAAGAATGGCCATACCGGCAGAGCTAATTTTAAAAACAATTTTATTATCTTCGTAAGTTAATTTTTCAGCTGTAACAGCAGAAGCCAATTCCGGTGAAGCTTCTTGAATAACGGGTGCGGTAACGGGACCAGTTGCGCCGACTGCCCCAGAAGTTGCTGCTACAGCAGGATTTGCAGGATTAGTTGTGGATACTCCTGTGGAAACCTCAGTTTTCTTTGGATTCATTGCTGGATATTTTGAACTAAGGTATTTCTGCCAACCTAAATAAAAAAGTCCAATAAGAACGATTGCAAATAAAGTTTTAGAATCAAATAGTTTGGGCTGCTGATTGTTCTCTAGCATTTGAATTTTCCTTTCGAGAGGGAACAGGATCCCAACCAGATGAACCAAAAGGATGGCATCTTAAGATTCTTTTAATAATTAATTGAAGCGCGCTTGGAACAGGCTGAGTTTGAAGCGCTTCAAGGGCATAGTGTGAACAAGAAGGGTGAAAGCGGCACTGGCCACCTAAAAATTGAGAACCGAAAGTTCTATAAACTCCAACTAGAAAAACTAAGACCATTCTTACAACGCCTTCACCGGCTTGTAACAAGCCTAGAAAGTGTTTTGTGTAATTCTTGGTCCAATTCTTCATGCGTTAGTTCCTTATAAAAATCTTCTGGCTGCGGCCGGAATAAAATATTTATTCGTCCACAAACGGAAGCTAACTCTTCTCTGTGTGTACGAAAATATTCCATACACCAGCGCTTGAGCCTGTTTCGCATGACAGCCGAACCGACTTTTCTGCCGGTTGTGACTCCTACGAATAGGTCCTCTTCTTTAGACTTCTGAAACTGGATTTGCAACCAATCAGTAGCCCTAAGACGTAGACCCTTCTTGCGAAGCTCAAGAAACTCCGAGTTTTTCTTTAGTCTTTTTATTCGGGATTTATTTACCGGTCTTTTTGATAACAAGTCTTTTGCGTCCTTTTGCACGACGACGCTTAATAACTTTTTTGCCGGTTTTCGTAGCGTTACGCTTGCGAAAGCCGTGCTTATTTTTGCGACGGCGCTTGCTGGGCTGATAGGTTCTTTTCATAAGTTCACCTCAAATATACGCACTTTATGTTTACTGCCTGAATGGGCCAATAACGCATTGCAATGCTTAATTACTTCGTTCCTCTAGATACCTGGATATTAAATCAAGGAACTACTAAATACGTGGGGTCGAAATTAATCACATCGCGGCATCAAGGTCAACTGTTGATCATAGCTTGATCACACCTAGTCCCTATTGTTAAGACCACGACTCTTTATTTCAAAAGTATATCAAGTTGAAATAACACTACGTCAGCAGAGGGGTGCAAAGCGTGGAAGTTAATAGTTCGTACTGGGACCAGATCAAAAGCCAAATGAAGGGCCGGAATCTCAATAACAAGTCGCTTGCGACCTGGTTAGATCCTATCCAATTCGTTGAAAGCAAACTCTCATCCGATAGACTCCGGTTTATTTTAGGTGTGCCTAATCCGCTCCACCAATATTACGTCGTAGAAAATCTACAAGATAAGATAATTGCAGAAATTTCAGATACTTACAAAAATCCGTTTGAGGTTGAGTTTGTTATTACGGGCCAGTCTTTGCCACTTCCGCCAGAAAGCCCACAAGCTTTAGAAGAGGCTTTTACTAAGAATAATCCGGCTGGATATTCACTTCAGCAGCAAGCTCCATATAAAGACACACGAACTCAATCAGATCCGTTAAATGCTGAAATGTCGTTTTCCACATTCGTTGTGGGTAAAAATTCAGAGTTTGCCCACGCTGCTTGTTACAATGTGGCCCGAAATCCGGGCGCTGATGACTATAATCCACTTTTTATTTTCGGACCTGTGGGAATGGGTAAAACCCATCTTCTACATGCGGCTGGAAACCATATCCGTGAATCTTCGCCACACTTAAGAATCACTTATATTTCTTTCGAAAGATTTTTGAATGAGTGTATCGCCGCAATGAGACATCACCAGATGGACAAATTCCGTCTTAAATACCGCGATAGCACAGATGTCCTCTTGGTCGATGATATTCAGTATATCGGTAAGGGTGAAGCCACTCAAAACGAGTTTTTCCACATCATTAATACCTTTATTGACCTCAAAAAACAGGTCATTGTCGCAAGTGACCGGATGCCAAAAGATATTTTGAATATCGAAGATCGAAATAGAACCCGTTTAGAACGAGGTTTAATTGCAGATATTACGATGCCCGATGTTGAAACCAGAATTGCGATCCTTCGTTATAAGGCAGAAAAACTAGGCCTTAGAATCTCTGAAGAGGTTGTGACTTACGTTGCTAAGATTTCAAAACGTTCAATCCGAGAACTCGAAGGCAATTTAAAGAAGATTAAAATGTTTTCGGAACTGCAGGGCTTAGAAATCAACTATGACCTCGTTAAAAGAGTCTTAGCTCAACACGAAACTCAAGCTACTATAAGTGTCGAAGAGATCCAAAGAATCGTAACAGACCACTTCGAGATCAAATTGTGCGATCTTAAATCAAGTGCTCGGGCTAAACAAATTGTAGTGCCACGTCAAATCGCGATGTATTTGATTAAAAAATTCTTAGACAAATCATTGGTTGATATCGGTAAAGCTTTTGGAGGTCGTGACCACACGACTGTGATGAATGCGATTTCACGAGTTCAGTTTCTACAATCAACTGATCAAGATATTTTTAAGGATATTGAAGAGTTAGCGACACGAATCCACAATATCACAGGGGTGTGAATGTGGACTGTGGACATCGATGTGGACTCGATGTTTATAAAAATGTGGACTCGAGAAATCCACAAAAACGGGGCGGTTCAGGAAAGTTACGCAGGGTGTTTATCCACAGGACTTATTTAG
>JANPPO010000404.1:0-5582 GCA_031428555.1 Bdellovibrionales bacterium
ACTGAACATTACTTTCAGTGGTGAAGAAATTTGAAACGTTGAGTGCAAAACCGGTGGCCTCATCTAGACCTGCGCTTCTCAAAAGCTGAGCCATTTTATCAGCTGGCACCCAGCCTGGATTTCCGCCATCTATGTAGATCGCAGAATTTGGTGCATTACGTTTAAAAGAAGCAACAGCGCCGCGAATAAGACTGATACGCTCGTTGATACCATCTTGTTGTAAACAACTTGTGTCACCTCTGTTCGCATAGATAGAATTGCAATCGCTATTCCTAAAAACTGAGCGCATAAGCAAACGGAGAAGTTTTGAAGAGTGTTTGAGGTGACAAAGTTATAACCAGTGACAGAGAATTTTGATCACAGAAGAAGTGATAGGAATTATAAGTAGAAGTAAGGTCTTAAATTTTTACTGGAGATAAGAGTCAAATTATTTCGGAGGTTCTGTCTTCTCAAGCCTGTCGGAAAGTTGATTTAGAAGAAGTGCCAGTTCTTTAAACTCATCATACTTTCGTAAACGTGTTCGACTTTTGTAGTCACCGGCAATTAGATTTCGAACATGACGTTCAAATGCGTAAACGGGGCCTACCATTTTATGCGTAACAAGAACGTTTAAGATAAAAGTAAAAATACAAATTCCAATTGAGACTGCGATAAAAGACCAAAGAAGAAATGAAATCAAATCGGTTGGCGGAATTGTTATTGGAGTACCATTCAAAGCGTATTCAAAAAACGGTAGAAATTTTTTCAACACAAGAGCAGTAAGGGCCCACATCCCAAGCAATACGGCTGAAATATTAACAAGTGCATAACGAGTCTGAACGCCGGGAAAAAGATAAAATTGCGCCCACTTGCGTTGATGACCGTTGGTTTTTTTATTCATTCTTAGCTCCCTGGGAAAAACTTATCTTAACGGGCATCTCTTAATGCGTCGGTATTTATTGTTTGAAACAAGCCTTTAGTCTGTTATCCTTGCCACAATTTTTGTCGATATATGAGAATGAAATTTCTATTTTCCATTTCACTATTTTCCGTTCTTTGTTTCGCTACGGAATTGGCGATGAAAAAGATCCCAAATGGATTTATTTCCCATGCAAGTGATCCACAACAGGTCGCAATTTCTGTCATTAGTGAAAGTGAAGCTGCTTCATTGTTTCAGTCCTTTGCAAAAAATTCGGACATACCATTTAAGTATCCCTATGATGGATGTTATGCACGTGCGACAGTGATGGCTCAAAAAGCCGAAGAAAAGAAAATTATCATGGGTAAAATATATGTTGAAGGAACACTCATTGCGAAGTCTGACTTGCCTGAGTATTCTATTGTTGAATGGGGGTGGCATGTCGCGCCTGTAAGTTATGTAAAAAAAGCAGATGGTAAAGTTGAGCTTCAGGTTTTCGATCCAGGCTTATTTAAGGGCCCTGTTTCAGTAGCAAGTTGGAAAAATAAAATGCTTGATAAAGATCCAGACAGACCAGAAGTAAAAGCTGAGATTAAAAATGAGTATTATGGTTCTAGATTTCAATACTTCAATCGGCGTAAAATTCCACTTCAATACGCTACTGAGCCTAAAACTCTATTTGGTAAAGACGTCGAGGGAAATTCAAACTTCCGTGATGGATATAAATCTGACTGGGATAAAAATGATTTTGATGGCGAAGAGTGGGGTGTAAAAGCCGTATTCGAAAGATATAGACCATATCAAGACTTCTCGGCTTTTCTAGGGAAGCGACCAAAACCGACAAGACATGAAGATTTTAATAACTTTCTAAATCAAAGATTCAATACATACCAATGAGAAAATTCTCTAGTTACTACTTTTTTAACTATCTTATGAGCTTTTTTGTTTGCCTTTCCATCGTTCCACATGCGCAAGCTTCAAAATTCAAGGGACATGACAAAATTCGTGGATCCGAACAAATGAATTTCAACGAGCCAGTTGAAAGATTCATTGAAACGAAAAAAGAGTTTTTAATTCTGTTTGTGCATCATCCTGCGTTTTATTTTTTCCCGAAAAACAAAAGTTCCGCGCGGGAATTTAGAGATTTTTTGAATACGAGAATGAGCAGCCAAAAAAAGCTTTTAGTTACCTTCGATCCTAAAACTGTGAAGATAACCTCAATCGAAGACAGCAAATAGCAGATAACCCACAGTTTGGCTTGAAAAACTTTGAAATTAAAGTTTAAGTTAAGGGAGCACATTCAATTGGAGACTTCATGAATCGAATCATTTTTATTATCCTGACTCTTTGCCTTCAAGCTTATGCGGAAATATCAGTTATTGCAGTTAATGGATTTGCGGAAAAATCTGTTGATCCTAATATGGTCGTCCTTCAGATCGAAATTTGGGGGAAATCAACCCAAGCAAAAGCGGCGCAAGAAAATGCCGCAAAAGAATACCAGCGAATCAAGTCTGTAACAGATAAATTTAAAATCAAAAAAGAAGACCTTCAGACTCAAGGCTATAATTTGGCTCCGGAATATAATTACGATAAGGGAACGCAAAGAATTGTCGGCCACCGGGCGACACATGCCATTTCCATGACCTTACGAAAAACAGAGGATGCGGGTGCATTGATCGATGCATTAAGTTCCAATATGAAAATGGATATTGGTGGCGTGAATATTCAATCCATCAACTGGGATTACGACAAACGTGGATCGATCGAACTTACTTTGCTAAGTGAAGCTGTGAAAAACGCAAGACTTGAAGGAGACGAACTTGCGAAAGCCTCGAACTCAAAAATAAAAAGTGTTTTTAAGTTATCAAGAGTTGCGGACATGAATATGCCAGTGCCAGTCATGAGCCGAAGTATGAAAGCAATGGCTGACTCGCAAGAAATGGCCTCAGCTAGTGAAGTTTCAGCAGGGCCAGTGAAAATCAAAGTCCAAGTCTATATCGAGTACGCTATTCAGTAAGCAGTAAATACATCAGTAGTTATTGGTATTTAATTTATAGCTTTTAAGCTGCTGCGAGCTAAGCAGTCGTAATTTCTTCTTTTAACCTTTCCGCCGCAGCCAAGATTTTTTTCTTTCTAGTAGGATCCATCTTGTCGAAAGTTTTAACCATCATGGATAAGCGTGGATTTTTAGCGAAGAATGTTCTGTTGCGATCAATAAACCCCCAGTAAAGGCCGTCAACGCCTTCCTGCCAATCACCTTTTTTGTAAGGTCCCATTTTTTTGTAATAGTTGGAGCCGCAAAAGTAAGGCTTCGTTGCGAAAATTCCACCGTCGCTAAAAATCGCCATGCCGTAAACATTGGGGCCCATCACCCAGTCGGAGGAATCAATAAACAACTCCATAAACCAGCGATGTGCTTCATGGGGATGAACTTCTAGCAACAACATCAAGGAACCCACAACCATTAGACGTTCAATATGGTGGGCGTAGCCATACTTCTCAATCTTCTTTATCACATCATCGAGTGGTTCGATCCCAGTATTACCTTCGTACCAGCTGGCTTTCAGTTTTCGTTGATGATTCCAAAAGTTTGTTGTGTCTTGCTTCTCGCTGAAATTTTGATAGATGCCTCGAACGAATTCACGCCATCCAATGATTTGCCGAACGAATCCTTCAATCGAGTTGATTGAAAGCTTTTTCTCTTTAGCGACAGCGAGAGTTTTTCTAATAACTTCTTCGGGCGTTAACAAGCCAGCATTCATAAATGGAGTTAAGACAGAATGATTGATGAAAGGAAACTCTTTAGACAAGGCATCTTCGTATGGTCCAAAAAAAGCCATACGTTCTTCAAGAAATTTCTGTAACCACTTGCGAGCCGACATTCGGTCTGTTGGAAGCCAGAATTCTGAACTCTGACCCATGTGATCTTTAAAGAACTTATCCACAAGTTTTGCCACATCAAGATCAACCTTATCCATTTTATAAGAAGGGATACTGGGTGCTTCATAATTTTTTGGAAGGCTTAAACGATTTTCGTCATCGAAGCTCCATCTGCCGCCTACGGGTTCGCCTTTTGAATCAATTAAAATTTTAAGTCGCTTTCTTTGAGCTTCATAAAATGTTTTCATGAACGGCTTTTTAGTATTCTTCAAATAATCTGCAAATCTTCCACGAGAAGTTAAAAACATCGGCGAAGGAATCTGCTCAGTTTTAATGGAAGGAAATTTTTTAAGAGTTTCCGTTATGGTTTTTTCAAAAAACTTGTCTTCGATTTCGAAGAAATGAAAGTTCTGAGATTTCTTTGTTTTCAAAAAATTGGCTAAAGATTTTTCATAAGTATTTTTGTCTTCGTTAAGATATTCGTAGTGAACTTTGAAGCCTTCATCCTTAAGTTCAGCAGCGTATTTTCGCATGGCTGAAAGGAAGAAAATAATTTTATGCTTGTGATATTTAAAATGAGTGCAAAGTGCTGCGTCTTCGCGCATGAAAACCACAGTATTTTCTTTATCTAACTTTGGAAGATGATTCGGGGAAAAAAGCTGGTTGCCTAAAATTAACAAGACATTCATTTTATTTCCAATTTCTGTCGATTTTTTAATTTTTCTAAAAGGTGTTCAGACGCTAGCCGTCCTGATCTTAAAGCTCCATTAATTGACGGAGATGCCAGCTGGTCGCCGCAGTAGTGAACACCGTCAAGCACTTGAAAGCCAGGGGTGTCTCCTCCAACGCGGGGTAATGCTTTGTGAACAGCATGGCTGATTACAAAAGTTAGGTTTAAATCTCGTTTTGCTAGTCTACTTAATTCTTCGGTGACCTGAGAAATCGACACTTCCTTGTTTCCAACGACACTTACACTTAGCAGAGATTTACCTTTGCCATATTTTTCTGATACTGAACTTATCAAGCAAAAGTGGTCAATTCCCATTCCGAACTTTCGTGGAATCAGAACAAGCCACTTTCCCCAGTTTGTATCTTCTAGGTTTTCACCCGTAAAATAGTGAGTCGTGACCTTTCGGAAGTCATGTTCAGATAATTCTGATTTTTGGGATTTTGGATTAAAGGCACAAAGGATGTTTTTGGCCTCTAACTTTTCACCTGTGCTTAGGACAACGTGATCCGAAGCCCAAGACTTGACGGATTGATTTAACTTAATCGAATTTTGAGGAAGTTGTTTCACCATCTGTAGCGGAAGCTCATTCATTCCATTTTCTGGTATAGAGACCTTACCAGCGCTAAAGCAACGCATTAGAAACTTGAAAAATTGTTCGCCGATTTCAAGCTCTGAATCTAAATAGATTCCAGTTAGGAAAGGTCGCCAAAATAATTCAATAAAGTTTTCACTGAAGCCAAATTCTTTTAAAAATGTTTCAGTCGATTTTTGCCCCATCGGAGCATCCGTTCTCTGGAATTGAGATCCCGCGATGAGTCTAATTACCAGAGCTTTATCTTTCGGCGTCAATAGAGTTTTAAAAAGAGAAGATAACAGAGTTTCTGGATGGGCAAGCGGGTTTGCCAGAAGTTCCAAATTTTGGCCGTCGAAAACCAAAGCACCAGAATTGAATTTCTTCAGATTTAAAGAAGGCAAATCAACAAACTTTTCAAGTTCAGGATAAGAACTCAAAATGACTTGAAAGCCCACGTCTGTAATAAAACCTTCTGATGTTCTGAGGGTCTGAACTCTTCC
>JANPPO010000405.1:0-5779 GCA_031428555.1 Bdellovibrionales bacterium
AAAATTAAAAGTGATTTCGTCATCCCAGCATCCAACGGAAACTCAACATTTGGTGGCTGAAGCCGTTGGCTTGCCGTTTCATCAAGTTGTTTGTGAAGTGAAACGAATGGGCGGGGCCTTCGGTGGCAAAGAAAGCCAGGCTGCACCTTTTTCTGCGATGGCCGCGCTCGCAGCCCATAAATTGAAAAAGCCAGCGCGAATTATTTTATCTAAAGATGACGACATGAAGGTGACGGGAAAACGTCATCCATTTAAAAACTTTTATGAAGTGGGCTTTGATAACGAAGGGCGCATCTTAAGTTTAAAAGTTAATCTTTACGCAGTCGGTGGGGCTTATACGGATTTATCGCCGTCAATTTTGGATCGGGCGATGTTTCATACGGATGGTGCTTACTTTTTAGAAAATGCGTTAATTGAAGCCTGGGTTTGTAAAACGAACTCACACTCGAATACGGCATTCAGAGGTTTCGGTGGTCCGCAAGGAACGCTGACAATTGAAAGTATCATTGAAGAAATGGCTCTTTATTTAAAAAAAGATGCTTCTGAAATCAGAGTTTTGAACTGTTACGGGAAGTCCGATCGAAACGTGACTCCGTACGGTCAGGTGGTCGAAAATAATTTATTACCAGAGTTATTCGCTAATTTGCTCAAAAGCTCTGATTATCTTTCAAGAAGAAAAGAAATTGATCAGTTTAATCAAGTGACGAAGGGGCAAGTCCGGGGACTTGCGATCACGGCTTGTAAGTTTGGAATTTCTTTTACAGCGCGGTTTTTAAATCAGGGTAATGCCATGGTGAATATTCACCGTGATGGGACAGTTCAGGTTTCAACGGGTGCGACTGAAATGGGCCAGGGCGTGAATGTCAAAATTCAGCAGGTGGTGGCTCAGGCTTTTGGGCTTAGGATGGATCAAGTTGAAGTAATGACGACTTCGACGGAAAAAAATGCGAATACTTCGCCTACAGCGGCCAGTAGTGGGTCAGATATTAATTGTAGTGCGGCTTTGCTCGCTTGTGAAAAAATTATTTTTCGCTTGAAGCAAGTGGCGAAATTTTACTTCTCGGGAATGATTTTAAAAACTATTGAAGAGTTTGAGATTGATCCGCACTTTAAAGAAGGTTCTGAGCCAATTGTTTTTAGAAACAATGAGGCAAAGTTTAAAGATCAGTCTATTTCTTGGTTTGATCTGATTCAAAAAGCTTATCTGAATCGGGTGTCGATCAGCGACTATGCTCATTTTAAAACGACGGGCTTGGCATTTGATCGGGCGACAGCTCACGGCAAAGCCTTTAAGTATTTCACAGCGGGGACTGCGGTTTCTGAAGTTTTGCTTGATACCTACACTGGGGAAACTAAAATTTTGCGCTGTGATCTGCTGATGGATTTAGGTCGGCCGATGCATTACGGAATTGATATGGGCCAAGTGACGGGCGGATTCATTCAAGGGGTCGGTTGGCTTACGACCGAAAAACTTTATTATAACGATAAGGGAAGTTTGATTTCTCATTCTCCGACGACTTATAAAATTCCTAACATCCAAGATATGCCCCGAGAATTTAAAGTCGATTTGCTAGAAAATGATTTGAACACAGGTAATGTGCATAAATCAAAAGCCGTCGGTGAGCCGCCACTTCTGTTAGGCGCCAGTGTTTTCCTGGCGATCAAAAATGCCTTGTCTTATCGAACTAAAAACAAGAATGTCGAATTATCCGCTCCGGCAACTCCGGAAGTTATTCTAATGGAACTCAACCGCTCATGAATTTTGAAAGTTGTTAGATTGGAAACCTACTGCCAATGAATTTTGAAACATTTTTATCTGATTTCAACCGAGCGAAAGCGAATAAAAAAAGTTTCGTTGTTGTGACGCTAGTGCAAACGCAAGGAAGTGCGCCGCAGGAAATGGGTGCGCGAATGATCGCAACGTCAGACGGCTATTTTTCTGGAACCATTGGTGGTGGAAAAATTGAAAAAGCCGCAATTGATCAGGCGATTTTGTATTTAAAAGAGGGTAAGACTGGCTCATTCTTTAAAGAATGGAATTTGCAAAAAGATATCGGAATGTCTTGTGGTGGAGTGGTCAGTCTTTTTTTCGAAATTCATAATTTGGCGAAAATTTGGAATGTGGTTTTGTTCGGGGCTGGGCATGTTTCTCAAGAATTGGTGCGGGTACTTTTAAGATTAGAATGTCAGCTGACTTGTGTTGATAGTCGGCCCGAATGGCTGGAAAAATTGCCAAGCGATCTGAAGCTGACGAAAGTTTTGGCCAGTCCCATGGAAAGTTTTGTCGCGAATATTCCGGATGAGGCTTACGTCGTGACTGCGACAATGGGTCATTCGACTGATTTGCCAGTGCTAGCCGAGATTTTTAAAACGGGTCGGGAATTACCTTATTTGGGTTCCATCGGAAGCGATGTGAAGGCAATAAAGCTGCGCCAAAATTTACGTGATTTGAAGTTTACAGAAGAGCAGGTGAGTTCTTTTTTCTGCCCCGTAGGCGAGCCTTTTGGCAACAATACTCCGGCTGAAATTGCGATTAGTATTGCGGCCCAGCTCTTAAGAATCCGAAGCGAAAATTTTTAAGAGCTCTTTTCAGCAAAGCATTGGTTCAAAGTATCGGTTCAAAAGCGCAATAGGCTTGATCGTTCTACGGCATTTTTTATCTGCGGCAGTTTCCGAGTTGGTTTATTTTAACTGCGACTGGCTTTGAATCAAGAGCGCTGAAAAGACCCATTGAGTAAACAGTTACAAAATTCTTTTCATAAAAATCTTTAACTGTCAGTTTAGTTCCAGATCGCACGAACATGGTGTTTTCAGTTAAACAAACGCTTTGGCCAACTCGAAATCCTTGCGAAAATTTAACTGTTAGTTTCACTAACATATCTTCTGCGCGTAAAGTGCCGGTGGCAGCAATTCGACCAGCCTGATCAAAGCGAACATAGCTAACGCTTCCATCATTATAAAGAGTAATGCGGTCAGCGGGTTCATAGAAAGTAAAACTATCAAGGTTAGATGTGAAAAGCGTAAAAGGATAAAGAACTTTAGATCTTGATGTAAGCGAAGGTCGGCCAGCGCGCTCGAGCTGCCGAACGACGAAGCGTAGTTCTTGTTGGCGTTCAGAGAATCTTCTTTCCTGTGGAGTTTCGGCGAGTCCGAATTGGTGGACTGCAGCGAAATAAGTGGGGTTGTTTGCCGCAAGGGTTGTTTGGGCTCTTAGTAGTATGGAGAAAGCGACAAGTAGGATTATTTTTAGATTCATTGCGACGACCTCTGATTTGTTATTTTTTGAAGTTCCACCTTATAGCCTAAGTTGTGGGACAATTCCTTATTTTCTCTTCTTGTTGTTTGGGTCCTTGCAATACTTTCAGTAGCTCAACAATCCCAGGGGAGCTCGCTCGTTTTTTTAAACTCGAGGCATCGCAAGTAAAGAGAGTCGCCATTTTTTAGAATATATCCGAAATTTGCAATTTTGCCTTGGGAACTGGTTTTGTTCGAGATGAACTCTTCTATTTTCGTTCCCAACCCCAAATTACCCATTTCAGAGATATTCGTAAAAATGGGTTCGGTTGTTGGTTGATCTGCGAGTTGCCGACAGCTGTCCAGCAGCTGTCCGGCAGAATTCGGGTTCTCGCCCGAGTGCTCGCAAGTGGGCCACGAATTCTGCTGTACAGCGACTAGGAATTTGTAGAACTTTCGTTCTATTCTTTACAGCTCGAGGTCTATATGAAAACGAAGCTTCCTTCCGAAATTATCAGCTGTCATAACTTTATTAATGGCTCTTGGGTCAAAGGTGAAAAAGGCCAGACCGATGTTGTCTCGCCTTATAGCGGAAAAAAAATCGGTGAGTTCTCAACGCCGTCACCTGCCCAAATTAAATTGGCTTTAGAAAACGCCCAAACTGCGCAAAAAGCTTGGGGTTTATCGCCTATTAAAGAACGCAGTAAAATTCTTTTTAATTTTCGAAATATTTTGATTCGCGATCAGGACGAGATTTCTCATTTGAAGAGTTCAGAGTGCGGAAAAACTTTTGACGAGGCGAAAGCTGGCCTGATGAAGGGGATAGAAGTCCTCGAATATGCTCTGTCGATTCAAAATATCGATCTGGGTGGAAAAGTTGAAGTCTCGAGAGGTGTGACTTGTGAATTTCGCCGTGAACCTTTAGGAGTTGTAGCGAATATTACACCTTTTAATTTTCCTGCGATGGTTCCGATGTGGACGATTCCGATCGCCTTGGCTCTGGGAAATGCTTACGTTTGGAAACCTTCTGATAAAACGCCTCTGACTTCGCTCAAAATTGCGAATGCTTTGAAAGAAGCGGGTTTGCCTGACGGACTTTTTACGGTTCTTCATGGTGGTGGGGAGACAGTTGAAGCGATTATCGATAGTCCAATTGTGAAAGCAATTGGTTTTGTGGGCTCGACAAAAGTAGCAGAGATCGTTTATCGCCGAGGAACAAGTTTAGGAAAACGTGTTCTGGCTTTAGGCGGCGCTAAGAATCATATCGTTTTATTACCTGACGCAAATCCAGAATTAAGTGGCGTCGGCATTTCAGATTCTTTTACGGGCTGTGCGGGCCAGAGATGTATGGCTGCTTCAGTTCTTCTTGCAGTCGGTGATGTTCGTCACCACATTGATAAAATCGTTTCACGTGCGGCATCGCTGACCTTAGGTGATACGATGGGTGCGATTATTACGAAATCCCAAGTCGAGTTTTTAAAAGCGGCGATTGATCGCGCTGAAAAGGCGGGAGCAAAAGTTTTACTTGATGGCAGAATTGCAACTCCACCAAAAGGGATGGAACAGGGAAATTGGATTGGGCCAACAGTTTTAGATATGGTCACTGCAAAATCTGAAGCGAGCACTCAGGAATTATTCGGACCGATTTTAAGTATTGTTCATTGCAAAGATATGACTCAAGCGATGCAGATTGAAAATAGTGTCGAGTACGGAAATGCATGTAGCGTCTTTACTTCAAACGGTGCTTTAGCCGAGAGAGTTATCAGAGAAGCGACAACTGGCATGGTCGGAGTTAACGTTGGTGTGCCGGTACCAAGGGAACCTTTTTCTTTCGGTGGCACAAATGCTTCGAAGTTTGGTCACGGGGATATTACGGGGCCGCATAGTCTTGATTTTTGGTCGAACATGAAAAAAGTCACAGTGAAATGGGAAGTTCAAAGCGAATCCAACTGGATGAGCTAAGGGGAAATATATGTCGAACGATATTACAAAACGCTCTAATCATGTGATTTTAGCTTCTCAAGGGAATCTGAAACACAAAGAAACTCTGCCAATTCATTGGGGTGCTAAAACTCCGCTTAGTCGTGGACCGGTTGTCGCTTCAAGCACAAATTCAAAAGCTCGAAATGCAATTGGCACGCATGGCGGCAGTTATACCGTTTACCGAGCGCTTTCAATCGCGAGCGGAAAATTTTCGAGTACTCATAAGCCTGATTTAAATAATACGCAAAGTCCTGTGCAGATTGGTCCCTATCCGCAGTGGTTTGATGATTCTAAAATGATCTCTGTCGATCCTTGGGGCCTTGATCCGCAAATTCATTTTAAAAGTTTGTTTGATGATGGTTATGATATCCGTCCAACGATTGCGGTGACTCAAGCGCATTTGCAGCTGCCAGAAATTGAACAAGCGATTGCCGCAGGCCGATTACCGATTGATGGAAAAATTGTTCGCGAAAATAAAGATATCAAAGTCACAAAAGTGGCAATTGATCCGGTTTGGTATTTACCAGGGATTGCGAAACGCCTCAAAATTGATGAAGGTGAA
>JANPPO010000406.1:0-4687 GCA_031428555.1 Bdellovibrionales bacterium
ATCAAATCGAGAACCAACTAGATCAATTCCACCCACAACTTTTTTATTTGGAAAATGCGAAGTTGGTCCTTTTGGATCAACAGCTTTATAATCTTCAACTGATCCCGTGCCACCCATCATCGAGTGCGTGTAATCAATTCCTGTATCAAGAACACCAACACGAATTCCCTGACCCTTAAGTCCAATGTCGTAAGCGGCTTGGACATTCATAAACGTGACAGATGTTTTAGCAAGGCTCACTTTGGGAGCTTTCATCGGATTGAGCTGGAGAGGGTTTTTCTGAACAGTTTTTGGTCTTCTGAAAAGCTGGTGAGGCTGAGCATTTAGAACGAATGGAAGTTTTTTGATCTCTTCCACTAATTCCATCGGAGCGATGATAGCCATTCCGTTCAATACATATTTGTAACGATAAAGAACTTTAATATCCGCTGATAGCTCTTTTAGTTTTTTCTCGGCAGTTAGTTGCTCGGCTTGAAGAAGAGTTTTTTTCTCTTCGCTGATTTCAAGTCCACCTTTTTGATTTCTTTGAGAAGATAAAGCCAAAGCGTCGCCTTTTAATTCGATTAATAAAATTTGCGAGCCTGTTTCATCTTGGGGGCGGTCGGACATGAGTCCTTCACCGATTATTCCAGATACGGAATTAAAATCCTTCTGACAACCCGACGCTAATGCAACGAGTGCAAATAGAATTGGAAGAATTTTGAAAATTTGAATTGATGTCTTTGTTACCACAAGAGCCCCCCCGGTTTCTAAAGGTGAAGTTTTGATACCAAAACTTCCACCGATATACAAAGTATTCAATAAGGGGGCCACCTATTAGGTATCCTTATGGCACGTGCTCCAAAATGCCTCCTGGAGCGGCATTCATGGAATTCTAAGACTCAAATTGAATCTATTCGATCCAAAGAGTTGCGCGCGAATAGCGATCAGATAAAATCGTCAATTCAGCAGGTTTACAAGTTAATGTTGAGAGATCAAATGATACCACTTGGGTCTGTTCAAGAGTGCCAGTGTCATTATAGCCAGAGTCAATTAAACGAGCCGCTATTTGATTTTCGCCGTTGATTACAGTGCATTGGTCCCAATCAAGAGAAAAACTATGAACCAACTCACCACCCTGGTAAGTCAAAACGAGCTCAAGCATTTGAGTTGAGGAATCAAATTTTGCGGCTTGAATCGTTGCTGCTTCAGCGAGAGCTACCGAAAATAGAAAAGTAAGAAGGATTTTAATCATAAAGATGCTCCTGTTTGGTAGCCGGTACGTACCACAGGTCTTTTTTTTTGGCTTGCTAAATTTTTAAGCTTGTTAAAAAGGCTTAGTAATAGCGAATATAACCGCCAATAAGATTAAAATAAAGGTTGCTACAACCCACAAGCCGACTTTTTGAGGCATCCGGCGAATAAGGGCCGGCAATGCTCCAACGACGAACCAGATTCCAATTTTAGCGTAAATCCAATTCGGCATTTGTCGAGCTAAACCTAAACGAGCTGCTAAGCCGAAGCCTGCAACCAGCATAAGAACCAAACCAATTCCATGGGCTGCTAACATGAGCTTTCTTAACTTTGGCTGCGGCGTCGCTCCATTCCAAATAATGGAAGCTAATCCGAATAAACCAAAAGTAAGGAACACGAGACCTAATATATGGATAATTTTATAAACTTCGTATGACATAATTCCCAAACAATAGTGGATTTATGATCAGTAAGTCAAAGAAAAGAGTGCGGCCAAGAGTGGCACTTAACACTTTCTTGAAATTCAAGAAATGACTTATATGATGGTTGAAGAATAAACAAAATGCGCTAGTGTCATCATTTTGAGCAAGGATCACAATATAGAATGATTTCGTTTCTGCCGGCTTTCATTATAGCTCCTATTGCTGCTGCCCTGTTTGCACTTAATACTTTTCTTGCATGCCTTTTCATTTACCCTGTTGCTCTTGTGAAGCTTCTTTTTCCGAGCCGCAAAGTTAATGATGCTTGTACTGCGATCATGATTCGAATCGGCGAAATTTGGATTTCAGGCAACGATCTCAACATGAAGTTTACGCAAAATATTAAGTGGGACATCACCGGTGTTGAGGGTTTATCACGTGACAAGTCTTATTTGGTTTTTTCGAATCATCAGTCGTGGATGGATATCGTCATTTTACAGCACGTTTTTAATCGCAAGATTCCTTTCATTCGATTTTTTTTAAAGTATGAACTGATCTACGTTCCACTTCTGGGCTGGGCGTGGTGGGCACTCGATTTTCCTTTTATGAAGCGCCACTCAAAAGCTTATTTGAAAAAATATCCCGAAAGAAGAAACGAAGATTTCGAAAGCACCCGAAAAGCGTGCGAAGTTTTTAAAGGGAAACATGTCACTGTGTTGAATTTCCTCGAGGGTACCCGTTTTACGCCTGAAAAACACAAGCGGTTACAGCCTCCTTTTGAAAACTTGCTCTCACCTAAGGCTGGTGGACTGGCTTTTGTTCTCAATGCGATGGGTGAACAATTTGATTCGATGCTGGATGTCTCAATCTATTATCCAAAAGGTCCGGTTGGTCTTTGGGGAGCGTTCGAGGGTAAACTTCCCGAAGTCGTTGTTCATGTAAATCAGATTCCGATTCCTCACCAGCATCTTAACGGTAATTATTTAGAAGACCGAGAATATCGCGTGGCTATTCAGGCTTGGGTTCAGGAATTGTGGAAACAAAAAGATGTCAGGATTTCTTCACTTAAAAAATAGATTTTAAAAAGACCCTTAATGGCACTAGAATTTGACAAAGAAAAATGAAAGTGTTCAGGTTTTAGTTACGCTCTAACTAGCTTCAGAGCGCTCGCCGCAGCTTTTTCGGTCTAAACAAAAATAAAAGTTCAATCGCCTGTTGTATTAAACAAAATTCAGATGCTTTCTATTCTAACAAGAGAAATTTTTTGAATTCTTCAAACTGTTTCTGCATAAAAATACTAGATAAAGGATATCGAGTGATTAAAAGTAACAAGATTTTTTCGACATTAACAATTGCCCTTAGTTTAGCAGCCATCGTTGGTTGTTCTTCTGGAGTTAAACAAGCTGACATTCCAAATACAGCAAATCCTCAAGAAGAGATTGTAAAGTTTGACACCCTCCTAACTGAAGCAGTTGCTAAAAATGTCGATGTCTTGGCTCCCAGCGAGTACAAAGACGCAGTTAAGATGCGAGATGAAGCAAAAGAAGATATGGCTTCAAACGAAAAACAAGAAGAAATTTTAAATGATATTCGCACAGGCCGCGGTCATTTAAACAAAGCCTGGTCAGTTTCTGCAAACAGAGAAGCTAAAGCTCCAGGACTTTTCGAAGCAAGACAAGCTGCTTTGAAAGCCGGCGCTGCAACTCATGCATCAGTAAAAGAAGATCTTAAAGATCTTGATTCTGATGTTAGTGGTAAAGCTGATGATTTATCAAGCATGAGCTCAGATAAATTAGCTAAACTTCAAGAACGATATGTCGAGATCGAACGACGTTCCGTTATTGAAAACCAATTAGGCAATGCGCAAGCAATGCTCAATGGCGCTGAAAAAAGCGGAGCTACAAAGAAAGCGCCTCGCACATTTAAAAGTGCTGAAGTCGCAATGAAAAATGCTCAGTCTGTTATTTCAACTAATGTCAGAAACCCAATGGGTTTTCAAAAAGCAGTTTATGATGCTAACGCAGCAACAACTCTTTTGAATGACGTTATGACCACGATTAAGCAGAATAAAAATTTGTCAGAGCCTTCAGCTTTGAAAATGGTTTCTCAGAATCGTCAAATTAAAAATTTGAAGACTGATTTATCAACTTCAAATACTGAAAACGCGGCAACTGAAGCTGCTATGCAGGAAAAGAATCAGCAATTATCAACTGATTTAGCTCAAACAAATCAGAATTTGAATGCTGCTCAAGCGACTGTTGATATTCAGAGTGCTTTAGAAGAAGCTCGCAAACAATTTAAGACTGACGAAGCTGAAGCTTACCAACAAGGCGACAGTCTTGTGATTCGCATGAAAAACATTAACTTCGCAAGTGGACGAGCAGATCTTCCCGCTTCTTCTTTAGCAAGTTTAGCTAAAGTTTCTGAAGTGGCTAAATCTCTTCAAGCTTCTGGAATTAAAATCGAAGGTCATACTGATTCAACTGGTACTGAGTCTCAGAACAAATCAATTTCTGAAAAACGCGCTGATGCAGTAGCGACTTATTTCAAAACAAATGGTTTTGAAAACATCGATGTCCAGTCTGCGGGATATGGTTTCCAAAAACCAATCGCAACAAACAAATCAAAAGAAGGCCGCGCTCAAAATCGCCGCGTCGATATCGTAATCACTCCAACAGGTGCAACGAAATCAACAGTCGAGTAAGAGTATTCGCTCCAAAAGATTCAAAAAAAGGTGACCATCCGGTCACCTTTTTTAATGCCCTTGAAGGACAGTCAGAAGTTTTCATCTTCGATCAATCTTTTGAATATAGATTAAATTGCAATAACTACGATGCAAAGAAAGCAAAATCCTACAACTATGCTTGTGAAATCTTTGACAACAAATATGAGAGGATCATCGTCCACTTGGCCTCTAGCAGCTCTTAACCAAAGTGACAAAAACCAATATAAGATGAGAACCGCCGCGGCCCAAAGATAGTCCGGATGAGTGTATTGAGATACATTTTCGGACTGATAAATATATTGGCAAAAAA
>JANPPO010000407.1:0-4018 GCA_031428555.1 Bdellovibrionales bacterium
AGAGTCTCAAAATGATGAATTGACTATACTCACAGTCGAGCAATTGAATTTGACAATCAAACAGTTGCTCGAGGGTGAAGTCGGTAATATTTGGCTCAAAGGCGAGATTTCAAATTTCAAAGCACACTCTTCAGGACACCTTTACTTTAGTCTTAAAGATTCTAGATCACAAATTAGTGCGGTCATGTTCAGAGGCTTCAATTCCAGATTAAAATTTAAACCAACCGACGGAATGGAAGTCATTGTTCGCGGCAGAATTTCTGTTTACGAGCCTCGCGGCAGTTATCAGATTTTATGCGAAACGATGGAACCTGTCGGCGCAGGTGCTTTACAAAAAGCTTTCGAACAATTAAAACAAAAATTGAAGCTCGAAGGTCTTTTCGATGCTGAACGAAAAAAACCAATTCCACATTTCCCTCAGCACGTAGCAATTGTGACTTCACCAACGGGTGCCGCGATTCGTGACGTGCTTAATATTCTTTCAAGGCGAGCACCCCATGTGCGCGTCACTTTAATTTCTGCAGTAGTTCAGGGCGAAAGCTCTGCTGCCAGTATTAGAGATGGTTTTCTCAATGCTCAGAAGCTAGAAAACGTAGATGTGATCATTATCGGTCGCGGTGGTGGTTCGATTGAAGACCTCTGGGGCTTCAATGATGAAAAACTCGCAAGGCTAATCGCTGCATGTACAATTCCTGTGATTTCGGCAGTAGGCCACGAAATTGATTTTACAATTGCAGACTTCGTTGCTGACTTAAGGGCGCCAACTCCTAGTGCGGCAGCAGAACTAGTTGCAAAAAGCCATCAAGAAATTCAAGTCAAAGTTGAACAGCTTGAAAAGCTTTTGATTTTAGCTTGGGTTCAAAAGTTTTCTTTTCTTGCGGAAAGAACTAGAACTCTTGCAAGGCTTCTTGTTGATCCCAAAAGAAAACTCCAGGATTTGATTTTACGTAATGATGATTTAACGGATCGCTTAAGCTTAGCTTTGCAAAATTTAATTAAAGATCGCGGACATCAAGTTAGACTTGCGCGCGAAAGACTAAAATCGCCACTTGATGTTGTAAGCGAAAAGAAAGCTCACATGGATTTAGTCTTTTTAAGATTTGCGCAGGCAATGAAAAACAGAACTCAAGAGCGAACGCATAAGTTACATAATTTTATGAACGTGCTGAATTCCCTCAGTCCGCTTCGGGTTGTTGATCGCGGTTACTCGATCGTTATGAAAAAATATGAAGTCGTCCGATCTCATACTCAAATTAAAAAAGAAGATGAATTAAGCTTAATTTTAGCCGACGGTGAGGCTCGAGTTAAGGTAACTGATGTTTTTGCACAAAATGTTTTACAGGAGAACCTATGGAATTCGAAAAAAAGCTAGGCCGCCTAGAAGAAATCGTTCAGAAGATGGAAAAGGGTGATATGGCCCTTGAAGAATCTCTTAAGCTTTTCGAAGAGGGCGTGAAGTTGTCTCGCGAATGTCAGGGGCAATTGACTAAAGCTGAAGCTAAAGTAAAACAATTAGTCAGCTTCGATGGCGACGGCAAACCAGTTTTGAAAGACTTCGAAAAAGAAGAAGGCGAATAGAAGATGTGGGATCAAGAACTACAAAGATGGGTTACCTCAATCGAGGATTTTACATCCGCGCATTTGGATATTTATCGATCTGAGTATTCTGAAGTTCCTACAATTCTACTTGATTCGGCTTCTTATTCACTGAACTCAGGCGGTAAAAGATTTCGACCACTTCTTTCGATGATGGTTGCAGAACACTATGAAGCTGAACCGATGCTGGTGTTGCCTTGGGCAACCGCTGTCGAAATGATTCATACCTATAGTCTTATCCATGATGACCTGCCGTGCTTAGATAATGATGATGAAAGACGGGGAAAGCCTACAAACCATAAAGTGTACGGCGAATCTGTTGCACTTTTGGCAGGCGACGCTTTGTTAACGGAAGCGTTTTCAGTGGTCTGCAAATTCTATCAGGCAGATCCAAGCTTAGGCTTACAGTTAGTTGAAAAACTAAGTTCAGCTGCGGGTCTTCAGGGAATGATTGCAGGACAAGTTCGCGACATGCAGGCTGATAAAATTCCAGTTGATGCAAAAACACTCACACAAATTCATAAACTTAAAACAGGCCAACTTATTCGCGTTGCACTTGAGGGTGCTGCCATAGCTTGTAGTGCTCCTCAAAATGATGTTCTTTCCTTGAAATTTTACGGTGATAGCCTGGGCCTTGCATTTCAAATCAAGGATGATCTTTTAGATCACAATGAGGCAAAAGAAGATCATAAAAACTTTGCAACAATCATCGGAAAAAAAGAAACAGAAGAAATGCTTGAAGACGTCAGTCGCAAAGCTAAAACTTACCTTAACAAACTTCAAAAACCATCCGTTAAACTTTTACAGATGGTTGATTATAACTTGAGTCGAAAAAAATGAGATTAGATCAGTACGTAGTTCAAATGGGATGGGCACCTTCCAGGTCAAAAGCACAAGAAATGATCGAGCGTGGTGACGTCAGAGCTTTTCTTAAAGGCGAATACGTAGAAGTGAAGCCTTCCCTTATCGTCGATGAAAAGGTTCGGATCGTATTAATTTCAAACGAACTCAATAAATATGTCAGTCGCGCAGGGCTCAAGCTTGAAAAAGCAATTGATCGATCAAAAATTGCTATCAAAGGAAAATTGTTTTTAGATGTCGGCCAGTCAACAGGCGGCTTCACAGATTGTCTTTTGCAAAACGGCGCTGAAGTTGTTGTCGGTCTTGATGTTGGTCACGGTCAGCTTCATGAAAAAATTCGGGCTCACGATAAAGTTATCTATTTTGAAAACATAAATGCCCGCGAACTGCAAAACTTGCCCATTATTACCTCACACTTTCCAGATGACGGTTTTGATGGAATCGTGATGGATGTTTCGTTCACTTCACAAAAAATGCTTTGGGCTTCAACATTACCTTACTTAAAAAAGGGCGGGCATTTTTTAAGTTTAGTTAAGCCTCAATTTGAAATCGGACTTCGGCCGCTAGAAGAAGAGGATTCGCTTTTCACAATCGTGAAATGTGAAATTGTTGAAGGATTGAAGAATTTAAATTTCGAGGTCATTGATTATTTTCCTTCTGAAGTTGAAGGACGTGAGGGCGCTCAAGAATTTTTTGTGCACGCACAGAAAAAAAATTAAAGAACCTGGCTTTTGTAGGAAAATCAATTACATCAATCCTGCTTGCACAACTTCAATCCAATAATCATCCGGATCCTTGATGAACGCGATCGATTTCATTCCACCCTCGTTTAATTTTTTCTGGAATGTAACTCCAAGTTTTTCAAATCGGGAGCAAGCTTCGGCAATATTAGGAACTGAAATGCAAATATGCCCGAACCCGCGCGGATCAGTGTTGCCATTGTGATATGGAGTTTGAGGCTTTTCTTCCGTGCCCCAGTTGTGAGTGAGTTCTAAAACTGATTCACGACCAAAAGTATAATTTGCGTTGGCCTGATTTTCGGTTGGGATTTTAAATTCTTTTGGTACGTAAGCCAAAAAATAAAGAGAAAATTTCCATTCAGCAAAATCAAGTTTTCTTAAAAGTTTCATCCCAAGTATTCGAGTATAAAAATCCAGTGAAACTTCCGGATTTCTTATCCTTAGCATTGTGTGATTGAATACGTACTTCTCAGTTTCTTGATCTGGAATATGACATACTCCTGAAATTTGATTCATGGTCACTCTTTCCTGCGCAAATTGATCCGCTATTCTTTCATTTATGCGAAGTTAAAACGGATGACAATCTATACGTCTGGTTTTATGATCATCGTTATGAAATATTTAATACTATTTAGTTTTTTAATTTTAGCAGCCTGTCAGTCGCGTGATATTCGCGAAGAAAACCGACCGCAGGAAGTCACAACTGATGTTTCCAAAATGCCAGAAATTCCTCCGGCTCCAGAAGTTCCGGTAACAAAAATCCCAACTCCTAATGAACTTATTCGTTTAGGTGTTATTTTGGGGCCAGGCGGATCAAAGAC
>JANPPO010000408.1:0-2072 GCA_031428555.1 Bdellovibrionales bacterium
ATCGTCCGCTTTAAATCCAAGTCTTAATAAAAGATTCTCGCTAAAATAAGGAGGATCACTTTCACATATCGCACCAGCTGCAACCTCAGAAAAGACGGGAACTCCAATTTTCCGAACTGCCAAAACATCTATTGGAATATCAAGAGCGCGACTAATTTCTGCAGCGACCGGAATGCCTCCGCGGGGCAGAGCTAAGACTATCGAATCTGTGTTCTTGTAATTAGACAATCGCTTCGCAAGGAACTTTCCGGCTTCCTTTCGATTTTTGAAGAGCTCAGGACGAAATTCTATTTTCGTTTCCATATTCCTTGCCTCAAGAGCGATATAAATAAGAATTTATCCTCTTTAATTACTATGATATAGCTCTTTATAAGCAAACTGAATGCCACTAAATTGTTTCATAACTGTATTCTTGCAAAAATCTCGTCGTAGCTTATGTGATGAATTATAATGAGAGTTACAATTATAGTTACAATGTTAAAATTAGCGGAGGTTTCTCTCATGCCACAAAAAATACCAGAAAAATTAACAGAAAAAATATCAGGAAAAGTACCAAATACTCAAAAGGCCCGGATCAAAAAAGTTAAAAAAAATAATCAAATCGTCGTGTTTGAAAAAACAGTGCAAAAGTCAAAACAGTGGATCAAGGATATTCAAAGTGAGATCAGTTTTTTAAAACCGACGGATGCCTATCATTTATTACGAGCCGTTTTACACGCCTTGCGTGACCAGCTCAATATTAATGAGAGTGCCCATCTGACAGCTCAACTTCCGCTTCTCATTCGGGGAGTTTACTACGAATGTTGGAACCCGCCACAGAAGCCCCACAAAGTGGCTTCCAAGGATGAGTTTCTTAATTCAGTTCTGGATCATCTCGGTCCGGCGGTAGAGCTACACATCGACTTACAAGAGGGCGTCGCTTCCGTTTGGAGGGTCTTGTTTCGTCATATCAGCGAGGGCGAAATGAAAGATGTAGTTCATTCTTTAAGCCCATCCTTAAGGGAATTCGTTATAAGAACTCAAGACCCGGAAATGATGAACTAGATAGGAAAAAAGTACTAAGTTTTAAAGTATCATCTAGTTATTCTTAGTTTTTCCCTCTATATTCCGAGGCGAACTGAAAATTTAAGGGGAATAACGATGAATAAAATGATGATGTTCGTGATGATCTGTTTACTATCTGCAAGCCAAACCGTTTTCGCAAAATCTATGAGCTGCCTTATTGGAGTCATTAAAGTCGCTGATTTAGTTAGCGAAAATCAGAGCGACTTAGAACAAAACTCAATGAAAGTGACTGAAGTTCAAATCGTTGGTAACAAGGGCGAACTCCAAACAGTAATCAACGGCGAAAGTGTTGAAGTTTCTTTCTACAAAAGATCTTTCGCGGATGTTTACGATATGAGTGTTGTCCTCTTAACACCTGCAGCAGATCGTCATCCGGGCACAGGTTTCGTGTCTGTATTAGAGGAATATCTCATTAATGAAGGTCCTGCGAAAGATAATGGATTTCAACCCAATGTTAGACCAGGCGCTTTTACTTTCGAATACATGAACCGACCAAGTGGAACACTTTTAGTGACACTCAAAGCTCGTAGAGCCATGGAAGCTGCGGGTCTGTGGGGTCAGCATCCTTTTACAACTACCTATATGAATGTTCAGTATGCTTCCGATTATGCAGATGCAGTTAAGGTACTAGTTGCGAAAGGTTTATTAAAGAAAGCCGATGTTGCTGCGCTTGGAACTGCATTCAGTTGCACATTAAATAAATAATTCCCCAATCGTTTGTGAGCTTAGCAATTCTTTACCAAGATCCAAATTATATCGCAGTCCATAAGCCTGCCGGACTCTTGGTGCACCGAACCGAAATTGACCCGCACGAAACCATTGCAGCTCTGCAAATCGTGCGGGACCAAATAAATGCAAAATTATTTCCAGTTCATAGACTTGATCGTCCGACCTCAGGCGTTCTTATTTTTGCAAAATCTTCGGAAAGCGCCTCGCTTCTTTCTGAAAAATTCTCGAAGCAAGAAATTGAAAAAAAATATCTGGCAATCGTTAGAGGTCAGTTCAAA
>JANPPO010000409.1:0-2006 GCA_031428555.1 Bdellovibrionales bacterium
TTTTTCCAGGCTTCGACATTTTTATCCATCAACTTTGGTAAAGCTTTGAGCACGGTTGCAGAAGTATCATTTAATTGTGTGAGTACAAACCAGATTCCATAGAGATCTTTTAGCTTTTTAAAATTATTGGTTCTCTTTGTAAATGTCAGACCTTTATGAAATACCCACGCTTCGGGTTTTACTACAGTGATCTTTTCACCGCTTGGAAGCTCCAAAGGCGTGGCTTCCGATAAGCTCATTTCAATATACGAAAGAGCTTGAGCATTAACCCCTGCATTCTGAATTTCTACTACATCGCCTTTGTCTCGTGATTTTGAGTCTGTTAAAAACTCAACCTCGATTTCGACTTCTTCAACCTGCTTAATAAAGCTTTGCACTGATGGATGATTGAAAGATTTGTTTTTTGGAGCAAAGCCATTTGAGATGAGAATTTCTGAGATCTGCTCATCACCTGATTTGACAGGTTTTCGTGGGATTAAATAATCGATGTCCGTTGTACCAACAGCCCCGGAGTTGGCCTTAGATAAAACTAAGTCATACAGCACGAGGGCGACGCCGCCACCGATCACTAGCTGCTCATTCCAGGATTTTAGAATTTGTGCGAGTTCTTCTACTTGCTTTAAGAGAACTTGATTATCCAATTGCATTTTCGATTTCTTTCCATGAGCAGATTGATTTAAACATACTATTTCTAAAAAGAACTTCAGCCTGCTCGATACCCCTGATGGGGAAGTGAACTAGGTCTAAGATTGTGAGGAGTTCAAAAGCATTTCTCCAAGTCTCACTTTTTTTGTCAAAATTAAACTTTTCGAGTAGGGCCGAGTAATAGGGCTTTATAATCAGAATTTCATAGCCGCGATCAAGTTCTACAAGATCTAACTCGTCTATGAGTCTTGGCATTTTCTCCCAATTCAATAGATAAAATTCATTTTGCCGTAAGTTAGTAACTTTCAAGTGAAACACTTTTGAGGCGGCTGTGTGAAGGGCAGGGATAAGGTCCAACTTGCTATTGAAGAATTCTAAGCGGGCATTTATTCCTGCAAAGCCTTTAGTTTTAGTCTTGCGAACCAAATTATATTCTTTCATCCAAGATACTAAAAGCTGATTTGGTTTTTTGAAGAAAAACTTCTTATTAGTTCTGAGGCCTTTTGAATTGATGATTCCAATATATTCGAGTTGCTTTATGACCTTGTGAACTTGGCCAACGCTTATTTGAATATCACGGGAAAGCTCATTAATGGAAAAGCCATCGTTTTGAAATGATGAGGTATGAGTCATTAGCCAAAATAAAACCAAGGATGATTTATTGCTAAAAACATCAATTTCAACGTCTGTGCTGTTAATAGGTACAATAGCTGTTTTTGCCATACTATTCATTATATCGGACTATTCACTATAAAGTGAATAGTTATTTTTAGTGAATAGAAGAATCTGTAAGTTATTGAATTCGTTGTAAATAGCAGTGCGCCTCATCCTGAGACGCACCTATGGCCAGGTACTTGGTTGGGGTTTTACGCATATACATTTACTGCGTAAGCCCTGGCAAAAGGGTACTTCTTAATGCAAATACACTTTCCAACATGCAGGCTCTTGATCTCGTTAGGGTGTATTACGAATTCCTCAACCTGGCGCTTACTGCCTTTTCCCGAATTCACTTCAAAGAATAAAAATCGTTCTGTTTGTTGAGTCGTTTTCCAAACAGCTCTGGTTCCAGCCATTCCGGAAATGATCTCAGCACTTTCGCTATTCTTCTGCAAAAAAGCGTAAAGGGTAGAGGTGTTGCCAGTCAGCCTTGCTGCAAATTCAGGGCTTATGCGCTTTAAATCACTAATCTCCTGGTGTGCGACTACAACCGCCATGTGACTACTGCGGGCGCGATCTAAGAAACTAATGAAGTCTTCTTGGGCCAGATCTGCAAACTCATCTATTATCACCGTGAAAGGGTTGCGAGCATGTTTTGGAACTTCGGCGTCTACTTTTGCAGAAACCATTTTTAAGTCCTGTAA
>JANPPO010000410.1:0-20359 GCA_031428555.1 Bdellovibrionales bacterium
TGATTTCAACGAAACCGCCGAGAATTTCCCCTGGGCCGTTAACTTTGATGAAAAAGTGAAAGAACTGACGTTAAATGGTGATCTACAAAGTTTGATCAACTTATCGAAAAAAGAAAATGCAATATTCGTGAAAGCTCATCCAACAAGTGAACATTGGGCGCCGTACATTGTCTGTTTGGGTGCCGCCGATGACGTTTCAAAAGTAAATTGGATTTATGAAGGCTTACAAAATGGCAGCATTTCCATGCGAAGTGCGCAGTGGAGCTAAATATCAACTGGCGATTAAAATAGTTACTGCTTTCCTTTTGGTGCCACAGTTTTTTGAGTGCTATCTGCCGGAGCATAGATAACAGACGAAATTTCTTTCATTCGGGAAACAACGAACTTAAGATTTTCTGGATCGTTTTGTTCTTTTGCGTACTGAATAATATCTTCGACACAGCTTCGAATCTCGGCCGGCTGCTTGTCAAAAAAAACTTTTACGGATTCTTTTCTTTTTTTGGCTTTAGTTTGATTAGCAAAGTCCTTGTCGCTAATGAGCATAAGTGTTTCCATCAAAAAAGGATGTTGTTCATAGCATTTGGTTAGGCGATCTTCGGATATTAACTTAGTGGGTTTTACATCTTTCTTAGATTGTGCGATTGCCACACTAATTAAAAACATAGAAATAAAAAGTATTTGAATTCGAAGTACCATATTTAAATACTAACGCTTCAGTAGAAGCTCTGCCAAGGTTTGATTTTCTGAATCGATAAATTTCAATCCTAAGTTTGTAGAATCGATATTAACGGTCATAAAACCTAATTTGCTTGCTTCAAACAACGTAACATTTCGGTCTGTCAGGCCCGTGAAGCTAGCGCCCGATCCAGAAACTACAAAAATCGTTTGGCAGTTTTTAATTCGGCCATCGATTAACTGAAGACTATGCTCATGTCCTGATAAATAAACCTGAGCTTTTCCGCAAACATTTTTCTCAATGAACTTTTTAACATCACGACCTGAAACCATTGGCGGGTAAGGAAGGCCTTCGTAATTTCCAGCATTCCCGTGTTTTCCATTGGAAAGATACGGATGATGTCCGACTACAATAAACCATTTACCATTCGCCTTCGAATAAGCTTCGTTGATTAAAGCTTCTTGTGCTTGCACGTCTTTATTCCACATAAGTCGACTTGTATCTAAAACAACCATCACAAAGTCGCTCTGTTCTACGTAATAAAAATAACTTGGTAAAATGAACTGGGGATTTTTCTTCGCGTAATCAAGTTGGTACGAACCTCTGATCCAATCATTCGCATACTTACCATAGTCATGATTTCCTAAAGCGACATAAAATGGAAAAGGAAGATGGTCATAATATTTTTTAAACATTCGGTCCATCACCGGATCAGTCGGTGACGTCACACCTTCTTCGTAAACATTGTCTCCAACTAAAACGCCGTAGTTACAAACTTCGACCGAGCAGTGCTTAGTCATGGCATCGGCTACTAGCTTTTGACCGTCATTATCTTTGCCCGTGTCGCCAACGACAACCAATTGAGTGGCTGAAAAACATTCAAGCGAAATAAAAAAGACGAGGCTAAAACACAGTTTCATAGAGCAACTCCTGCTAGGTCCGATCCTATAGGGATGGGTTTCTATATAAAGCTAAAATGCCAGGTGTTATAACAAACAGCCAACACCACCCCCACCGATAAGAGGTCGGGGTCTGGTGTCAATTTTTACTGAAAGACCCCTTATTTAGTTACAATGGCCTTAGTGGGTCAAAATTCTTAGGTATAGGAATTGCTCTCTATTTTGGCAAGGACAGCCAAAATGATTTTTGGCGTTTGATTGAACAGAAAAGGGATTTTCTGACACTAAAAAGGGAGATTTGCCATGTACCAGCGGTCAGTTAACAGCTACTTCTTATTGATCTTGTTTACCATCATGACTCCGTTTATGAGCCAGGCGGCAAAGCCATTGAATGATGCTGAGATTGCTGAAGTCATGGAAGTCTGTCGAAAGATCAGATTTGATTTTGCAACTATCGCTTTAGCTAAGGCTGAGTCTGATGAAGTAAAAGATTTCGCCTCTTATATATTAACTGATTATAAAGAAGAGCTTTCACCAGTTCCTATATTTATCAAAGATCAGAATCAGAGTGCCAGTGACATCAAAAAGGAAATGAACGAATTGTCTGCTGATTTAAAGAAATTAAAAGGGAAAGAGTTTGATCAAAGTTATTTGCAGATGCAGATGAATCTTCACAAAAGAATTGTGAAAGATATTGAAGATGGTCTTATTCCTGCTGCAAAGGATCCCGAGCTAAAAAAAGCATTGAAGCAAACAAAAACTCAGTTCGAAGATTATGTTGATGATACTTTAGATGCCTATATCAGTATCAGTAAGTAATAAAAAAACCGCATAGTTTTAACTGATGCGGTTTTAAAATTAACTTTAAAAATTTAATTTACTGGAAGTTTTGAACTTGGCCGATATAAGGCAAGTTTCTGTAATAACCTTCGTAATCTAAGCCATAACCAACTACGAACTCATTGCTGATTTTAAAGCCGACATGATCAAGGTCACACGGAACTTTGAGAGCATCTGGCTTTTCAAGTAAGGCTACTGTTGTTAAACTTGCCGGCATTCTGCTTAAGATCGCATTTCTAAGATAATTCATCGTGAGACCTGTATCGACGATGTCTTCAACCAACAAAACGTGCTTTGCTTCAACGGGCTTTGATAAATCCAAAGTCACTTTCACTTCACCGGAAGAAGTGTTGCCGTGGTAGCTGGAAACTCCAAAAAATTCACAAGAGATATCCGCGTCGATTTGGCGAATAAGATCGCTATAAAACATAAACGAACCTTTTAGAACGCAGATTGCGATGACTTGTTTGTTGCGGAATTTTTCAGTTAGGACCTTGCCGATTTCAGCAACTTTTTTTGAAAGCTGTTCTTCGGTAATCAAAGGTTTAATAGAAAGCGGTTGAATCATTTTAAAATCCTTTTGGCTGAGCTTAAGTGGGGAGCATAATATTGAGTTTTGGGAATGTCCACGGACATTGATTTTATGTTGCCCTTGGACACAAGTGCTCAAATAGGTGGAATTACTTGTCGATTTTTAAAACGACGACAGTTTCAGTCGCAGTCGTGCGCTCGGTAGACTTTGATTTGTCGAAACCAGAAATAAAGAACGACTGATCAGCCGTCATTTCAAACTGAGCAGGAAAAGATGTCTGAGGATTTATGCTGACCTCAAGTTGGCCTGACAAGGTGTCGTTTCGATCGTCATCGAGTGTGGCGTAAGTCACGATTCCTGGAGTTGTGCCGGGCGGGGTCGCAACGATGGTAGTCCCGTCAGTGGTCGCAGCGGCAGTTGTAGGGACATCCGTATTTGCGAGAACGCGCCCAGTTGCTGCATTAGGAGCACCCGGAATTTCTGGAGGTAAATTGGGATCAACAGGCTTTTCTAATTTTGCAGAATAAAGCTGATTTAAATTATAAGAATACGACTCTTCTTTCAAAACTTTGATCTGAGATTTGTATTTCTCCAAAGCCTGGGCCAACTGCGGGATATAGCCAATGGTGATTTCATAAGAAGTTTCGACCCGAGTTAAAATTCCTTCTTCAAGCCACTTACTTAAAAGTGATTGCGGAATTTCTAGATAATAAATTTTAGCGTTCGGACCTTGAGCAGCTTTGCTTTTAACTTCAGCGGCAGGGATAGCAGTTTCAGGAGAAGCGGCTGGGGCCGGTTGCACGTTTTCTGCTTGATCTTGTTCTGCCGAAGCAAACTGATTTGCTTCTTGGGATTGCGAAAACTGAGTAGAAGAAGATCCGCGTAAAAACTGAACGCGTGTCCAAAAAGATTGTTTATGATTTCTTGTAACTAAGGTAACTGCAAAAAGTCCAATCAGTGCAACTAAGGCCAACTGGACAAATAAATTTTCTGATAACTTTTGAAGCGCAGATTTTTCTGGCGGACGATAGGCTGACATATCAATTCCACATTGAGCACAGTATTGATCTAATGGTTGGCTAAAGCCACATTTCGGGCAACTCGTCAGCATCTCTTATAGGCTAACTGATTCACCATTGACGCTCAACGAAAATATCCTTATGGTTTCTATCGATTATGGCTCACGGTGAAGAAGTTTCAAAGACAACATACAAACATGTTCCTGTTATGGCGCAAGAAGTTTTGCAGTCCTACGCTTGCTTCGAAGAGCAGAAGCTACAGCAGGAATTTCGATATTTCGACGGAACCTTTGGCCGAGGCGGCCACTATGCACTCATCAAAAATATGTTTCCTCGACTGAAGGCTGTGGTCTTCGATCAAGACTTAGTTGCAGTTCAACACGCTCAAAGTTTGTTCCCGACAGAGGTCCAGTCTGAATCTCTCCTAGTCCAGCATGCAAATTTTTCACAGTTTTCTTCGGAAAAGTGGGGCTTGTTTGATATGATGTTGTTGGATCTCGGTGTCAGCTCTCCACAACTGGATGAGGCTTCGCGGGGATTTAGTTTTTATCATGAAGGTCCGTTGGACATGCGCATGAATTCAACTCAAGAGGTTACAGCAGCGATGTTAATTAATGAAGCGCCAGAACAAGAACTCATTCGAATATTCCAAGAGTACGGGGAAATTCGAAGTCCGTTCCGCGTTGTACGCGCAGTTGTTAACGATCGAAAAGCAAAACCATTTACGACAACAAAAGAAATTGCAAGTTTGATTGAAAGAGTAGAAGGCTGGAAACGAAAAGGTTTTCATCCTGCAACTTTATTTTTTCAAGGTTTGCGTTTAGCCGTAAATAAAGAACTTGAGTCTGTCGAATCTGCATTGCCAGAACTGATCAAGGGCTTAAAGCCTGGTGGAAGGTTAACTGTTATCACATTTCATTCATTGGAAGATAGAATTGTGAAAAACGTATTTAAGAATTCATCACTTGGAAAACCTGTTAACAAAAAAGTCATCATTCCAACCCGGGAAGAAGAAGTATCTAATCCCCGGTCAAGAAGTGCAAAATTAAGAGTATTTGAACGAAGTATTTAGAATTTTAAAAATTTAGCTGAAGCGGGAGAGTTCAAGGATGAGCTCAAATGAGATTCGAATTTTGAAGCCGGTTATTAGTGTTACACTCATTATCTTAACTTTGTTTGGAGTCGTCTTCCTGCAAATGGAAGAGCGAAGACTAGGATATAGTTTACTCAAACTAACCAGAAGTTACCGACAAGTATTAGAAAACAAAAAAAATAAAGAAATTTTATTAGCAAAGGCAACTCGTCCACAGTGGGTGGAAAAAATGGCTGCAAGTCGGTTTACCTTGAAAAAGGCAGATGCCAGCCAAATAATCATGTTATCAAATCCCTTCGAGGATTCTGAGCAATGAAAACGAGAATCCTAATCGTTTTCCTTTTCATGTTAGTCTTGGGTTCTACCATTCTACTTCGAGCTGCTTGGCTTCAGTTTTTGCCCAATGAAAAATTAAAAACTTTAAAACAAAGACAATTTCAAACAGTCGTGACTTTGCCTTCTCGCCGTGGACCTGTTGTTGATAAAGACGGAAGAGATCTCGCCATGAGTGTCGCAGCTTTTTCACTTTACGCTGATCCTAAAATCATTCCAAACAAGCGCCACATCGCAAAGAAGCTTAGCAAAGAATTAAATCTTCCTTACAGTTTTGTTATTTCAAGAATCAAAGATCCAAACAGAAGATTTTCATGGATTCAAAGAAGAATCCCACGTGCGAAGATGGAAAATATCTCGAAATGGAAAGTGCGTGGACTTTCTTTTGTAGAAGAGTGGACAAGAATTTATCCAAATGAAAACCTGATGTCGCAGGTCTTAGGTTTCCTAGGTTCGGAAGGTCAGGGCTTAGAAGGCTTAGAACTTCAATTCGAAGAAGAACTAAAAGGAAATCAGAAAAAAGTTTCTGTAAAAAGAGATGCGCGTGGGCGGCCTCTTGTTTCTGAAGGCTTGTTGTTTACTGAAAATCCTGAAGGTCATGAAATTAAATTAACTGTAGATTCAGAACTTCAATATCAGCTAGAAGCAGAGTTATCAAAGGCCGTGCAGGAATTTGAAGCAGTTGGTGCAGTCGGAGTCATTTTAGATGCAAAAACTTCTGCGATCCGTGCACTTGCTAGTGTTCCGACATTTGATGTGAACAAGGCCCACAAGGTTCCAGGGGAAATCAGGAGAAATAGAAACGTCACAGATTTTTTTGAACCTGGTTCAGTTATTAAACCATTCGTAGTTGCAAAAGCGATGAAAGATAAAATTCTTCAGCCAAACTCTAAGTATTATTGTGAAAATGGAAAATTTAAAATTGGTGATCGAACTATCAGAGAATCTGATTCCGATCATCATTTTGGAAGTATTACGGTGTCAGAAATTTTAGCTTTTTCCTCGAATATTGGAACAGCTAAAATCGCATTGCAAATGGGTGCTGACAAAGTCCGCGAAGGATTACAAGAATTCGGATTTGGTTTGAAGACGGGCGTTGATTTGCCGGGTGAAGTAAAAGGAATTTTACACCCACTACCATGGAATGCTCACTTAACTGCGACAAATTCATTTGGCCAAGGAATGGCCGCAACGTCTTTGCAAATCGCAAACGCCTACGCGGCATTAGCAAATGGTGGAGTTTTAAAAAGTCCTTACATTGTTCAAAGTATTCGTAATGTCGAAACTGCTGAAACAGAAGACGTCGAACAAAAAGAGGGTCACCGTGTTCTAAGTGAAGCGCAAGCCGAATCCATGCGAATGCTTTTAACGGCGGTTACTCAAAAAGGTGCAACTGGCTATACAGCGCGTGTTGGTGGTTTTCAGGTTGCAGGAAAAACAGGAACAGCACAGAAGGCTTTGGAAAATGGAAGAGGCTACAAACAAGGTGCATACATCAGTAGCTTTGCAGGAATGATTCCAGCCCACAAACCTGAATACGTAATTTATGTAGCAGTTGATGAGCCGAAGAAGAATTATTACGCAGGTGTGGTGGCAGCTCCAGTTTTTTCTAGAATCGCGAGCTTTGCTGTTCGAAAAAGTGGCCTAGCACCAACTCTACTGGCTTCAGAAAACTACATTCCAAAGCGTCTTGCAGTCGAAAAAGAAAAACCGCAAACACTAGTATCGACTGAAATTTTGACTGAAGAATTAAATTCTCAAACTAGGACTTTACCTGACTTAAAGGATTTAACTTTAAGACAAGTGATCAGAAAGATCCAAGGTCATGAGATTAAGCTTAAAACTGTAGGTTCCGGCAAAGTAATTCAAACTTGGCCTAAAGCTGGCGAAGAGATTACAAATGACGGAACCCTCATTCTTTATTTAAAAGAAGAGTAAATTTTCTTTTCAAATCAAAAATCTACTATCGAAGTCCATTATACAGAACGCACTGACTTTGTTCGATTGTGCTGTTGGCTTTTCGAATCAGAGAGTGACAAACTAAAGAATAAAGTTTGCCAGAACTTTCGGTCTCTAAAGTTTTAGTTCGTGTTTCATAACCTTGACTGCTCTTAACTTCTGGCTGAATTTGCATGTATTCACTTAAATCAAAAACGGCGCTATCAGCATGAGGTGTATACATCACATTTTTTAGGAAGGAAGGCTCAGGGTGCATAAGCCATTTTCCTGCTAACAAAGTGCAAGTCGTCGCAGAACAGCTCAGTAAATCCGAAAAAACCATAACTCCATTAGATCCAACTTCTGAAGAATTATAATAAGCTTTTCTTAATTGCTGAACAAATTTTGGTTCTTTGATTTCAACATCTTGAGTTGTGACAACTGGTGCAGCGAAAGCTTGAAGGCCCAACGTTAATAACACTGCTGATAAAATTCGAGTTTTCATATGATCCTTTTTAATTATTTAATTGTTTATGTGAATTAAAATCCACGAGGGCGAGGTCCACGGTTTGATAAGGCATCAACTTGCAATTTGTTGTAAGTTCTGTTCGCTCCAAATTTATTGATGGTTAATACTCTTCCTTCGATATTGATGGCTAAAGATTGTCCATGACCTAAGATCAAGCGACGAATTGAATTAACTAAAGCTTCGTCTTGAATTTCATCAAGGATCATTTCCTGTCCGCGATAGTCAACACGTGCAGTAAGATCAGTATATACATTGGCACAAAGAACGTTTTCGTTCGTAGAGCATCCGCGGAACTCAACTGATATGAGGTTTGCTGAAGCATATGCGCTTGTTAATAAAGTAAGAGCCATAATCATTTTTTTCATAATTTCTCCTGTTTGTTCGTATCGTAATGATACGTTGCGTTAAGATAAACGATGTAATAGTAGTTTTCAACAATAAATTGCTATATAATTAGTAATAACTCATAACATATTGAAATAACTAATTTAAATGGTAAGTAAAAATTACAATAAGAAGGTTAAGTCTAAAGCCACGCGTCAGGTTGGTAGGCCTGTTGAGGGCTCAACTGTAAACGCGAAAGATCAAATTCTTCAGTCATATTTCAAAATCTGCCAGTTAGAAGGCATTGAAAATATGACGCTACAAAAAATTGCGGATCATAGTGGTGTGGCTCTCACAACAGTTCGATACCACTTTCAAACTCATGGCTTAAGTTTGTCGCAAGTAGCGATGAGTTACGTATCTAATACAACTTATGAATTTCTCGATTTGGGGATGCTTCTTGCGAGACGTGAGCCGAATTTTAATCCTGTCATATCTTATATTCAAACAACATTTCGGTGGATTGAAGAGCAACCTCTTCAAGCAAGTTTTTTAGTTTATTACTATTACTTGTGCACAACTCAAGTTGCACTTGGAATTGAAAACAAAGAGTTAGTTGAAATTGCACATCGAAGAATTCAAGGACTTATACATGAAGGTCTTGGAATGAAACTCTACACTTATAGTGGAGATACAATGCTACTAAGTCGTCAAATTCAAATGCTCGTTATGGGTGCTTGTATGATTGCGGGTACTTCTCGAAATGTTGAATTCGCTTCAGCTCAAAAAAAACTTTGTATCGACTTGGTTGCAAAGTTTTTAGGGACGAATAATCTCGACACCGATTGAGGGTAAATTGTGAAATTTGGTGGTTGCAGCTCTTATTTGTGCTCCAGTAGCCTCTAGTACATATTCAATTTCAGCTTGGCCGGGCACTGTTACTTCTTCTATGACGCGAAATCCATAGCGACTTTTATAAAGTCTTACATGGGCTTTAGAAACCGCATGGGCAAAGTAAAGGGTATCTGCGGGTAAGACATCAATGTAGTAGCGTAAAAGAAAAAGGGCTAGCATGTTGTGAACCCGATCTTGAGATTCAACTGGGGCATTCAATGAAAACTTACCGATCTCATATAGAAGAACCTTCGGGTTACTTAACCTTAACTTATGAAGACGCTCTAATGTTTTGGTTTGGACTTTATCTTTTAAGAATGAATATTCCATTGGTAAAAGAGACGGCGTATTCGAATGAGAAGGGCTTCCGTTATAAATTCTAAAGGTACCTAGTATCAGTCCACCTGCTTCTGCGGGAGCTGTCGCGACGTAGCCAAAGCTTTGCCGAATATTAGCAAGCTCAGCCATGAGTCCTTCAAGTTCCTTTACGGCTTTCACAATCGGATCAGAAACGCGTCCTTTATAATTTGCGATGAAAGCATTTAGCATTTCCACGTTTGATGTGTTCTGCCGAGCTAAAAATGTATTGATGATTTCGAGTGGATTTTCAGCGTTTAGATCACTGTGATTTCGATATACTCGCATGCGTTTTCCAGAATCTACGCTTGCATACTGTGTATCACTTATCTTTTTCAGATTAGCAGGGTTAGAAGTATGCCAGTAGAAAAAGAGCTCTTTTTCACCCTTAGTTGCATCACCCAGCATATTAGCTCTGAAAGCCGCATTGGATTCCTTACGCCACGTAGAAACGGTGTCGACGGGATTTGTCGCATAAGTGTCTACATTTAAGACAGCTGAGCATAATGAAACTGCTTGGGCTCCATTACTGATTAATACAAGTAGACTTAAAACAAAAATCATCATCGCTTGGAAGTAATACAAGATCTATGCCCCAACATAACCATTTTTGAGGGCAATTTGCGAAAAAATTAAAGGCGATCTAGCCAATTCCCTAATTTTTGTAGCACGGGCATTGGGATTTCATGAACGCCCTGAAAAACAACGCGCTCACCTTTACAACCCATTTCAGATAAAAAAGAGTGAAGTTTATCTGAAAACCTCATCTTCAAAACGGGATCGTTTTGGCCATGGCTAATAAAATATGGAATCGGAGTTTTGTTTTTAGAAACTTCACGCCATTCATCTTTGTTGATCATGGCAGTTGAAAGAAGAGCCAAACCTTTTGGCTGAAGATCAGTCGCTAGATACTGATCGACTGCGCACATACCGCCCTGGCTGAACCCGCCGATGATAATTTGGTCCATTGGAACTTTTAAATCTAAAATCATTTGTTTAACAACTTGGCGGGTCTTATCTAGCTCCGCAGGTCGACCAATACTGATGTCATGGTCTAGTTGTGGATTTTGGAGTCTCTCCATATCGATGTTCCACCAACCTCGACCAATCCAATGAGGGCCTAACGGAATTTGGATGGGTCCTTCGGGAAATACATAGTTGAAAACCTTCTCAGTTGGTATGGCATCGGCTAGAGGGCGCAAATCCGACGCGTCGGCTCCGTAGCCATGAAACAAAATCACGTAGGGCGCGCTGGGATCTTTAATATCACTGTAAGTTTTAATTTTCATGTTGGCACCTCTAGATGGTATATCTAAAATCATTCTATGAATTTGCAACAGCTTTTTAGATTTTTTTCGTTTTCCTATGAAAAAATCGATCCACTGACAGAAGTTACAAGTCTTTGCTTAGATTCTAGGCTCGTTCAGCCTGGAAGTATTTTCTTCGCAATTAAAGGTCATTCACATGATGGCCATAGTGGAATTTCAGAGGCCATTGAAAAAGGTGCAGTGGGAATCGTTTGCTCTGATGTAGCGAAAATTCCTGATTCATTTTCAGGGCTAGTTTTACAGGTTCAAGATGTCCGAACAATTCTATCAACACTTGCGGCTCGATATTACGAATCACCTTCGCAGTCGCTATTTTGCGTTGGTGTAACTGGAACGAATGGCAAAACATCTATCACTTACTTAATCGAACATCTGTTGGGCGAGAACGGAAAGCCCACTGCTGTGTTGGGCACTATTAACCACCACTTCAAAGAAAAAATCTGGCCAACTGAAATGACGACGCCCAATCCTATCGAGCTTCAAAAAAGGCTTTCAGAATTTAAAGAGGCTGGGGCAAAAGCGGCGATTATGGAAGTGTCATCTCATGCTTTGGATCAGAAACGCGCAGACAGTGTTTCTTTTGATGTCGGCGTTTTTACTAATCTCACTCGGGATCACTTGGACTATCATAAAACGATGGAAAGCTATCACGCGGCAAAGCAACGGCTTTTTACGGATCTGATGTGGAAAACCTCTAAAGTCCCGTGCATAGCCGTCATAAATACGGACGACTCTTTTGGTCGCAAAATGAAAGTCGCAGAGCCTGCAAAAATTTGGACCTACGGACAAGAGGAAGCTGATTTTAAATTTAAAGTTCAAGCAATTGACTGGGAAGGCACTGAGTTTACCCTTAATACTTCAGACGGCCAATATTTTGTAAAATCACCGCTATTAGGTACGCATAATGTATATAATTCTGTTGCCGCAATGGCTGTTGGCGTAGCTGCAGGTATTCCACTCGATAATTTAAGTGAAAGTTTAAGAAGTTTTTCCGGTGTGCCCGGGCGTTTGCAAAAAGTGAAATCACAACGTGTGCATATCTATGTGGATTACGCTCATACGCCAGATGCTTTAGAAAAAGTTTTAACTATTCTAAAATCTTTACGAGATAAAATTGCACCTTCAGCTAAGATTTGGTGCTTGTTCGGTTGCGGCGGAGACCGCGATAAAGGAAAACGTCCTTTGATGGCTCAAGTTGCGGGAAAGATTGCTGACCAAATCGTGATTACATCGGATAATCCTAGAACAGAAGATCCGGAAACTATTTTAAGAGAGATCGAAACTGGATTTGCAAACGACCAGAGGGCAAAGATTGTAAAAGAAGTGAATCGAAAAAAAGCGATTGAATTTTCATTAGCTCAGGCTTCAAAAGGTGATGTTGTCTTAATTGCGGGAAAAGGTCATGAAGACTACCAAATTATCGGAGACAAAAAATACGACTTCGATGATTATAAAATTGCGACAGATATTGAAAAAGGAATTTCATGAAAAGCTATGCACTAGACGAATTAGTAAAACTCTTAAATGGAAAAGTCTTATCACAATTCGATACGACCTTTAACGGAGTTGGAACTGATACTCGAAAAAATTTAACAGGCCAATTATTTATCGCTCTCAAGGGTGAGGCTTACGATGCTCATCAGTTTTTAAATCAAGCCTTACAGGCAGGGGCAACGGCCTTATTAGTGCAGGATGTTCCCCCAACGCAAAAAGGTATTCTTGCAAAGGCAACGGTCATTCAAGTGCCAGATACTTTGAAGGCGCTTCAAGTTTTAAGTAACTGGGTTCGAAAGCAGATGAAAGCAAAAGTCTTAGCTTTAACCGGCTCAAACGGAAAAACTTCAACGAAGGAATTTACGGCTCAGATTCTATCTGGCTACAAAGTTATTTGTTATAGCCAGGGATCTTTTAATAATCACTGGGGCGTTCCTTTTTCGCTTTTGAACCTAGATGCTGTCCATGAAACGGCGATTATCGAAATGGGCATGAATCACAAAGGCGAGTTAACTGAGCTCGTTAAGATTGCCGAACCGGATGCGGTTGTTTGCACAATGGTCGGTCGTGCGCACATTGAATTCTTCGGAACTCAGGAAAAAATTGCAGAAGCTAAGCAGGAAATTTATTTAAGCTCTAATCCTAAAAGCATCGCGATATTCAACGTCGATGATCCTCATTGCAAAAAAATGTTTGAATACTGTTTGGTGACTCAGCCGCATAGACCGCGACTCACATTCTCGGAAACTAAAAAAGCTGACGTTCAGTTGGAAATTACCGAAGCAACGTTTGATGGACTCAAAATTAAGGGTTTTATCAAAGGTCATTCCGGTGAAACTTTTATTCCAGTATTTGGGAAACATAATATTACTAATTTACTTGCGGCTGCCACATTGGCTTTAGCCGCGGGCCTAACTTCTGAGCATATTTGGAAGGGTCTGAAGAACTGCAAATCTCATTGGGGACGCAATCAAAAAGTGAAGCTAAAGTCAGGCGCACTCGCACTGTTTGATGCTTACAATGCGAATCCAGATAGCATGGAAGCATTGTTAGAAAATATCGATAGCTTAAAGGTGAAGGGAAAAAAAATAGCAGTCCTTGGCCAAATGCGAGAATTAGGAAATCAGTCTGCACATTTCCATAACTTATTAGGAATCAAAACAGGAAACATTAGTTTTTCAAAAATATTTTTCTACGGTGATGATTTTGAAGCTTTTCAAAATGGCGTGAAGGAATCTGGATACAAAGGCGAAGTTCATATTCAGAAGGAATTTTCTGATGAATTGGCTAAAAAATTAAAAGCTTCTTTGCAGACTGACGATTTAGTTATTTTTAAGGCGTCCCGGGGGCCTAAGTTAGAGCGAATGTTGCTCGCTTGTGACCCAATTGATTTTAGCTTAGATAAATCATAAAGCTAAGGCATAAAAAAGGCTCCCTGGTTCCCCAGAGAGCCCTTTGAATTTTAGAATCTTTTAGATTTATAGTTTTCGCGGACGGCCGCTGAAAAGGCTTACGAGGTAAGTAAGAACTGCTAGAACTAAGAAAACTCCAAGCAATGTTTTACCTAAATCAATTGAAATGCCTGCAATTCCGTAGAATCCGAAAAGCATTGCAACTAAAGCTACTACGAAAAAAAGTATTGCTGTTCTTAACATAACGACTCCTTTGTCGATCTCTTATTCATTTCTTCTCTGTTACTTTTTCTCTGTGTAAACTAAAACCAAAGCCTCAGAAGTTTTACCTTTTAAACCGAAAAGACCAGTGTCTTCTTTAGTTGTAGGTGCGGCGCCAGTTGTTTCCATAGAGTCTTTAACTTTTGCAGTTTGAGTGTTGAAAAGTTCCTGCAAAGCATTTGGACGCTTAGCCATGTTGTAAACTTCTACATCGCTCACTTTTAATTCTTTTTTCAAGTAGCTTTTGATTTTATCGGCGCGCTCTTCAGCTAATTTAACCTGTTGGTTAGGAGCAGTTGTTCCCTCAGCTGGATATTCACGATCAGCCCAAGCAATAATTTTGATTTCATCAATTTTTTGACCAGCTGATTTAGCTTGGTTAACAACTTCCTTAAGCTCTGCTAATTCAGAAGGCTTTAATTCAGTTTTGCCTTTTTCGAAAGCAATTTGTGAAGAAGTGTGAGCGCCTAAGCTCATTGCAGCTTTTTCAGTTTCTGAATTCATTGATTCAGCTTGTGCTGTCAAACCAACAAAAGTAAGTGCTAGAACTGTTCGTGATAATGCTTTCATTTTTTCTCCTTATGAGATTGTTTAAGTACCTTTTTAATTTGATTTATCAAACCTTATTGAAAAATTTTTCCTGTTCGCGGAACAATTGGTGCCGCTGGTGAAACAGTTGGATCTTCAGGATTTAATAATGAATCGCTATCTTCAAATTGCAGATCATTGCTTGTAGTAAATTCATCAAATTCACTCTTAGTTTTTGTATCATCGTAGCCGTAAGCTTTTTTCAGACGACCTTGAAGATCATCAACATTGCCTCGGCTTTCAGTGATATCTTGATCTGTTAATTTGTCCCATTTCGCTCGGATTTTTTCTTTTACGTCATGTAGATTTTTAATGATCTGATTCATAAGATGCCCCCTTTTGGAAATTGTGCCTGCATATAACTGGGCATATAGAAAGCAAAACGTGAGCCAGGCGGAAACATTGCTATCTGGAATTAAAGCTTGTTTAGATTTTTCAAACGACATGAGCTGGGGCATTTTGTCTACGAAAAGGGCAATTAAGACAGAACACAAAACAGAAAATTTGGCGTGGTTTAAAATGTTAAAATTCATCAATAATATCATATACTTAAGAATATGTTCTTGCATCTTTGAAGTTGATCGTGTTAAATGCCAATCATGCTTTATCAATGGCTCTACAATCTCGCAGATGACTTTTCTTTTCTTAATATTTTCCGCTACATCACTCTTCGCAGTTTTTTAGCTTTCTTTACCACTTTCTTTATTTGTTTGTGGTGGGGACCAAAATTCATTCAGAAGTTGAAAGATAAGCACTTTGGTCAATCGATCCGTGAAGACGGACCGCAGACCCACAAAAAGAAAGCTGGAACACCCACAATGGGTGGCGGACTCATTCTTTTAAGTCTCTTAATTCCAGTATTTATGTGGATTGATTTGGTAAATCCACTTGTTTGGGGAACACTCGTTGTGACTTGGGGATTTGGTCTTATTGGTTATATGGATGATCATTTAAAGGTGAGCAAAAAAAATCCAAAGGGTCTTTCTGGAAAGATTCGTTTATTAGGTGAATTTGCAATCTCAGCAGGAACGCTTTTTACGTTAATTCATTTCTACGATTTCTCGACAGTTGTTCATCTTCCTTTTCTGAAAAACGTATTTTTTGATATAGGTTATTACTACATTGCCTTTGGATCTCTTGTGATTGTTGGAACTGCAAACGCAGTCAATTTAACCGATGGGTTAGATGGCTTAGCGATTGTTCCGGTAATTGTTTCAGCAACGACACTAGGCTTATTTGCTTATATCGTTGGTCACTTTTCAATTGCTCAATATTTACAAATTCCACATATTGCAGGCGTTGGTGAGCTTGCCCCGGTCGCGGCTTGTGTTGTTGCAGCGGGATTAGGATTTCTGTGGTTCAACACTTACCCAGCACAAGTCTTCATGGGTGATGTTGGAAGTCTGTCATTAGGCGGTTTTTTAGGAATGATGGCTGTTTTAACGAAGAATGAATTATTGATGATTCTTCTGGGTGGAATATTCGTGGTAGAAGCCTTATCCGTAATCGGACAAGTGGCTTCCTTCAAATTAACGGGAAAAAGGATTTTAAAGATGGCGCCGCTCCATCACCACTATGAGCTGGGTGGAATGACTGAAACGAAAATTATCGTTCGTTTCTGGATCATTTCAATTCTTCTCGCAGTGCTTTGTTTAGCGACTTTAAAATTAAGATAATAAATTAAGAGTAAGAAAATCATCAAATCGGAGACTCCATGTATCGTGACGTTAGTGAATTAAAAGATAAAAGAATTTTGATCGTTGGTTTAGGAAAGACAGGGGTTTCACTTTGTCATTTTTTAACTCAACACCAGGCTCAAGTAACGGTCACGGATCACAAGTCTAAGCCAGAACTTTCTGCACAATTGGAATTAGTCGAAAGCCTGCCGGTCAAATTTGAATTGGGTTCGCATTCCCCTAAGACATTCTTGCAGCAAGATTTAGTAATTTTGTCTCCCGGTGTGTCTTCGAATCTTAAGATTTTTGAATATGCTAGAGGCCAAGGTGTAAAAATCACGGGCGAATTTGAGTTCTCTCAAGGTTTTATCAAAGAACCAGTCATCGGAATTACAGGCACAAACGGTAAGACTTCAGTTGCCAAACTAACTGAAGCATTCTTAAAAGCTTCAGGTGTTAAAACTTGGGTTGGCGGATCGAATGAAAAGCCGCTTACTGATTATTTACGAAGCGAAGAAAAGGCTCAGGTTGTGATTATTGAAGTATCAAGCTTCATGTTAGAACATGCCGATCAATTCAATCCGATGAACGTTGTTTTCACAAACTTAGCTGAAAATCACTTGGATCGTTATCGATCAATGGAAGAATACGTAAATGCAAAACGACGTATTTTCAAAAATACCAACCAGGCCACGACATCGATTTTAAATGCGGATGACAATGCAGTTGTCGAGTTAGCCCGCGATCCAGCAGTTCAGCGCGGAAGAATTTTTTACTTCTCTCGAAAACAGGCTCTTGAACCTCAAATTATGAATATTGGTGGAGCTGTGAATATCGGAACCGATATCAAAGTTCGCACTGGGCCAGATATTGAAATGTATTCGGTAAAAGACGTGAAGATGCGCGGTCGCCATAGCATTGAAAATATCATGGCATCAATCCTAGTTGCCCGTGAACACGGGGCAAAACACGAAGCTATTCAAGGTGTTATTAATACGTTTAAAGGTCTTCCACACCGTATCGAGTATGTTCGAAAAGTTGGCGGCGTTAATTTCTTCAACGATTCAAAAGGTACGAACGTGCACGCTGTTATGCGTTCACTCGATACATTTGAAGAAAACGTCATTTTGATTATGGGTGGAAAAGAAACGAATATAAATTTTGAACCTCTCCGTAATGTTATCAAACGTAAGGTCAAGACTTTGATCCTGGTGGGTGAAGCAAAGGAAAGAATTAATCGCGAGCTCGGAGACTTCACTGAATGCTTCCTGATCGGTACGTTCGAGGAAGCGGTTCTAATCGCTTACCAAAAGTCTAGAATTGGCGACACAGTCCTCTTGAGCCCCGGATGTCCAAGCTTCGACATGTTTGACAGCTACGAAGAGAGAGGTGACTATTTTAAAGAGATTATTCGCAAGTTCCATTAATTTGAACTGAAAATTGTGACTGGGGTCTTTTTATGAATAGCAGACAAGGATGTCTACTTTTAGCGAGCACTTTATTATCTGTGCTCTTTCTTTCAGGCTGTGCTTCTGGCCGAAAACAAAAATTTGAACAACGAGAAAAGCTTGCTGCAAGCAGCGGTCTTTATTGCGATTTCGTCAATGGCGAAAAGAATAAAGAAGTCGAGCTCGAGCTCAATGTTCTTATGGCAAAAAAGTGCGATGCAGATCGACCTTTCTCGATTACAAATTATAAAACGCCAGCTGAAGTAACAGGTGTTCTGTATTGTTGTGCTATCAGAAAAGAAGTAAAAGCAGTCGAAAGCAGATCTTCAAATCAAAAATCAGAAGCAAAATCCGAGTCTAAGGCTGAAGTAAAGCCAGCGGCAAAACCTGCGGCGGTGGCTCCGGTAGTTGTGACTAATCCTTCAGCAGCGACAACCCCGGCTAAAGACCAGGCTCCAGTCGACAAAAAAGCGACTCAGCCTCAAGATAATAAGAGTAACAACTCCAACGATTTAGAGGGCGAAATCGTTCCTCTTTAAGCTACTCGAAGAAGATACAAAAAGATAAATGACAAAATACTTAAGCTCTAGTTTACTTCTCACGCTTCTAGCACTTATGGGTGTAGGCCTTGTTCAGGTTTATAGTTCTAGTTATGTATTCGCGATTGAATATTATAACGACGGTCTTTTCTTTTTTAAAAAACAATTACTATTCACGATAATTGGAATGGCCGCGATGATGGCCATGATCTGGATTCCGATTGATAAAATTAAAAAATACGGTTGGATGAGTTGGTTTGTTGCCTCAGGGCTAATTGTCTTAACGATGATTCCTGGAATTGGCGTTAAAGTGGGCGGCGCACATCGCTGGATTCAGGTACCTTTAGGATTTCGAATCGAGCCAGCTGAAATTTTAAAGCTTACTTTTGTTTTATTGTTGGCAACTTTTATTACTCGCTACAAAGGCTTTCAATTAAAACGTCTTTTTAGCTGGTCACTTTGCATTTTTATTCCGATGGCGCTAGTTTTAAAGCAGCCGGATTTTGGAACCTTCGCGCTTATTATGGCAGTGGGCTTTTGTTTACTCTTTGCATTCGGACTTCCTTGGGCTGCGATTATTGCAACGATTTCAGTCGCGATCCCAGCATTCTACGTTATCGTCATGAGTGTTGGTTACCGCCGTGACCGCGTTTTAGCTTTTTTAGATCCTTGGTCTGAAGCTCATCAAAAAGGCTTTCAGGTCATTCAAAGTATGTTGAGCTTCCACTCTGGTGGGCTGTGGGGCAGTGGACTAGGACAAGGGCAGGGAAAGCTTTTCTTTTTACCTGAAGCGCATACCGATTTTACTCTTGCTGTTTTAGGTGAGGAAATGGGATTCATGGGACTGTTTGTCGTTATGAGTCTTTATGGATTTTTAGTTTTTCGCTGCTTTCAACTTTCATTAAAGACTAATGATAAATTCCAAAAAGCGGTTTGCCTAGGTATTGCACTTACTTTTGGATTAACGGTGATTATAAATGCAGGAATGTCGATGGGACTTCTGCCGACTAAGGGGATGGCTCTTCCGTTCTTAAGTTACGGTGGCAGTTCACTGATTGCTTCTTGTGTGATGTTTGGGCTTATGCTCAACTTAGAGCATGAAATTTTGAATTCCACGAAGTCGCAATCGAAGATGGCAGAACTTCTGGAAAAATCTTTTTCTTAAGGCTGACTTAATGGAATTAAAAAAATTAATCATTACAGGTGGCGGAAGCGGTGGACACGTTTATCCAGGTCTTGCAGTAGCAAAAGCCGTTCAAGCCCAGAAGCCCGATGTTCAAATTTTTTGGGTTGGTTCGCCTGATGGTATGGAAAATAAGCTCGTTCCGCAAGAGGGATATCCTCTTTATCAAATTCAAGTTGGTAAGCTCAATATGACGGGTGCGTCTGTTAAGTCTAAAATTTCGACGCTATTAGGTTTGCCGGCATCCTTTTACAAATGTTTTAAATTGCTCAGAGAAATTAAGCCCGACTGTATTTTAGGAGTTGGTGGTTTCGTATCAGGTCCTTTTACTTTGATGGCCGCACTGATGGGAATTCCAACAGCGATTTGGGAACCTAATGCACATCCTGGGATGACGAACCGTTGGCTTTCACCTTTCGTTCAGAAAATATTTTTGGTTTTCGAAGAAGCTGCTCAGTACTTAAAAAACCGAAACAAGATTCAAAGAGTCGGCTTGCCAATTCGAAAAGAAATCGAAGCTTTAACGATGAAGCACAAAAATATTTTAGACAGTCAAAAATTAAATGTTTTAATTTTCTGCGGTAGCCAAGGTGCAAAAACTGTTAACACGATTCTAAAAAAGGCTTTTGCTGAAAAGGCTGATGCTTTTTCTGCTTATAATATTCGTCATCAAACCGGTGTTTCTGATTTCGCAGATTGTAAAAAAGCTTATGAAGGTTTGGGATTTGTCGAAGCGTATGAGTATTTAGAAAATATGGCAGACCACCTAAGTTGGGCTGACGTTATTGTTTGTCGCTCGGGCACTGGGTCCGTTTTTGAGATAGCTGCCTGCCGAAAGCCAGCGATCTTTATTCCGCTTCCATGGGCAGCGGATGATCACCAAAAAAAGAACGCAATGGCGTTAGTTAATGATGACGCTGCTTATATGATTCTTCAAAAAGATTTAAGTGCCGAGACATTGCTTTCCAACCTTGAAAAGTTTAGAACCAACCCCAG
>JANPPO010000411.1:0-3906 GCA_031428555.1 Bdellovibrionales bacterium
AATCTTGATTCGAAGTTTATCAAAATCCCAGTTGATACGTTTTGCGAGCTCTGCAGTTTCTTCGTCGCTATGGGGCACGAACTCATGCAGAGGCGGATCAAGTAAACGAATTGTCACTGGAAAGCCATCCATGATCTTAAAGAGTTCCAAGAAGTCTGATCGTTGCATTGGAAGAAGTTTTAAAAGTGCACGTTCACGTTCTACTTTATTTTCTGCTAAGATCATTTCGCGAACGGCATCAATTCGGTCTGCTCCGAAAAACATATGTTCTGTTCGGCAAAGACCGATTCCTTCAGCACCAAAGCTTCGGGCCATCTTAGCATCTGTCGGAGTATCGGCATTCGCGCGGACACCCATTTTTCTGAACTCATCTGTGAGCTTCATAACGCGTTCGAAGTTGTGATCAAGCTGCGGAGGAATTGTTTTCACTTCGCCCATGAAAACATCACCGGTTCCACCGTCGAGTGTAATCACAATTTTGAACGCGTTATGAAATTAACAGATGAATTCAGAAAAATGGGTGTCCGCGCGAATGCCGATACTCCGACAGATGCTAAAATGGCCCGCAGCTTTGGCGCTGAAGGAATCGGTCTTTGCCGAACTGAACATATGTTTTTCGGAGCAGACCGAATTGATGCCGTTCGCGAGATGATTCTTGCTGAAAACAAGGTAGAACGTGAACGTGCGTTAGCAAAACTTCTTCCAATGCAGCGATCAGACTTTTTGGAACTTTTTAAAATCATGGACGGCTTTCCAGTGACGATTCGTTTGCTTGATCCGCCTCTGCACGAGTTCGTGCCCCATAGCGACGAAGAAACTGCAGAGCTCGCAAAACGTATCAACTGGGATTTTGATAAACTTCGAATTAAGATTAAATCTCTTCATGAATTTAATCCGATGTTGGGTCATCGTGGTTGCAGACTTGCGATTACGTTTCCAGAAATCTATGCGATGCAAGTTCGTGCGATCGCGGAAGCGGCAGCAGATTTAGTCAAAGCAGGACAAAAACTCATTCCCGAAATTATGATTCCACTTGTGGGTACGGATAAAGAATTGGAAATTTTAAGAGCATTAACTGATGATACCGTTAAAGCCGTTCAGAAAGAGCGTGGAATTCAATTCGAATACCTCATTGGGACAATGATTGAACTTCCTCGTGCAGCAGTCACAGCTGATGCGATCGCAGAACATGCGGACTTCTTTAGCTTCGGAACAAATGATTTAACTCAGACGACTTTGGGGTTATCTCGCGATGATGCTGGGAAGTTCTTAGGTTCTTACGTTTCGAATGGGATTTTTCATAAGGATCCTTTCGTTAGCATTGATCAAGTCGGCGTGGGTGCACTTGTAAAAATGGGAACGGAACTAGGCCGCAGAAGTTATCCAAAATTGAAAGTCGGCGTTTGCGGTGAACATGGTGGTGATCCAGAGTCGATCGAGTTTTTTAATTCTGTCGGTTTAGATTACGTTTCTTGTTCTCCGTTTAGAGTACCGATTGCTCGCTTAGCGGCAGCAAGAAGTGCTCTTAAAACAGCAGACGCTAAGAAGACGAAACACTAAAAAAATTGGCGCATTTTCCTGCGCCAGTTTTCGAAGTGACTAGTCTCAAAGCTCGCAATTTGATAGCGATCGAACTGAATCCATTTTAGTAGAAATCTCGGAAGGGAAATTTATCGAATGGCTGACGGCTCGATTATCGTCATAGAAAACGAGAGTGCTATTCGTTGTAACTTCGACCTCATTACCTATGAAGGATTGCGATCCTGTGCAATAGTTGGAATATGTGTATTTTTTAAAAGCACAGACACCTCCAGTGGCATTAGCAACACCAGATTCACAAGCCATGCAATATCCGGCTTTTTGGCAAGACCTGCTAGATTTAACATTTTCTCTGAGTGTCTTTCCAGCTAAAACATTTCTCACTATCCCTAAATGTAGATTAGATCCTAAGTGCTGTTTTGGAATATAAATAGAATTTGAGTTAACCTGGCATCCTTTGCATTTGTAATCATAGATGTAGGAAATGCTACTGTCGCCTTGGGTAAGGGTAAGTCGGTGAGTAGAAGAAAAACTAATGATGCCTTCCATTTTAGCCGAAAACATGACGTTAACAGGTTTATCGGTCTCAAAAGATGCTGATTTCCCTTTTGCTCCTACAAGTATTAAATTGCCCGAACCTTTCAAGGTTTGATTGAAATTCCAACTGCCGCGTTTATCTGAACCGAGTTCTGGGAGAAGGTGCCATAAATACCCTTGGATATCAGCGCCGGTCTTTAACTCAGATTCATTGGCCATTGCCGAATTGAAGTAACCAATTTGTAATAGAAAAATAGAAAATAAAGATCCTAAAATGAGACGTTTCATGTAAATTTCCTTAAAAAAAGTTGTACGGGCAAAAGCCCACTACAGTGAATTTATATTGCAAGTCTATGCCAACTTATTTCGGGTGTTTATCTGATGATCGAATTTGCTAAAATTGAGCAAATATTCGCAAACCTCTGATTTGACATGGGGTTTTCTGTTCCGAAAATGCATAGTGTAAAGTGACCAAAATTGGAATGATTTTGGGTAACCGCTCCGTTTTCTATAGCAAAACTTTTGGTTAAAACGAGATGGCGCCCGCTCAACCTAGGAAGTTTTTCGATTTACTCACTTGTGCCACCCCAGTTATTTTTCGTCAAAAAGAGGCAAAACAGCCCCATTTTGCCCTAGTCTTGAGCAGTCAATAATATTGCCTCAAGCTTAAGCACAGGCATTTCAAGGCTGCTGCGCATAATCTTGTTATTTGAGGGTCGTGATTTATTGACACGGGGGCTTAGCCAACGCGACAGTTAAGACTTGGTTACAGGTCCTAAGTACAGGGCGTTTTACTTTTGAATTCGACCAGAATTCACGTAGATGCGCTGAAGACTTCGCAACTAGCCTAAAGTTAGTGGACCCACACTAGAGACACAGTTTCTAGTCACCCAGTTTAAGGAGATAACGTTGAGAATCAAAAAGCTTGAGCTCATTGGTTTCAAATCATTCAAAGATCGAACAGTTATTCAATTTGATGAAGGTATAACGGGCGTTGTTGGACCGAACGGTTGTGGTAAGTCAAATATTGTTGATGCCTTAGTTTGGGTGATGGGCGAGATGTCTGCGAAAGATCTTCGCGGATCTCAAATGACCGATGTTATTTTCGCAGGCGCTGATAACTACGCGCCACTTGGAATGTGTGAAGTCAGTCTGACATTAGAAAATGACGGCGGACCTTTCCCGATTAAATATTTAAAACATTCAGAAATAATGGTGACTCGTCGTCTTCACAGATCCGGCGAAGGTGAGTACTTCATCAATAAAGAACCAGCCCGACTTCGCGACGTTCAAGAAATTTTCATGGACACGGGCGCAGGCGCAAAAGGTTTTTCAATTATTCAGCAGGGTATGATCGGTAAGATTATTACGGCTAAGCCTGAAGATCGAAAGCACCTCATCGAAGAAGCTGCAGGTATTACAAAATTTAAAGCTCGTAAAAAAGAATCAATCCGCAAGCTTCAATCAACTGATCAAAACTTAGTTCGATTGCAAGATATCTTAGGCGAACTTAAGCGCCAGATGGATTCATTGCACAGACAAGCTGCACGTGCAGAACGATATAGAAATATCAAACGCCAGATCGAAGATCTTGATCTTTGGAATTCTTCTAAGCAGTACGTTGATTTGAAATCCGCTGCAGACGAAGCGCAAAGAATTTTCAATGAAGCTCAAGGTTTAGAAGTTGAAGGCGAAGCAAGACTTTCCTCATTATTTGGTGAATTCGAAACTTTAAAACTTCAGCTTTTAGAAAAAGAAAAGTCACTAGAAGTTTTGCAATCTCAAGTTTTCGAGAGACAAACTTCCACTCAGAAAAAAGAGATGGAAATT
>JANPPO010000412.1:0-2038 GCA_031428555.1 Bdellovibrionales bacterium
TTGGAAGATAGTTTAAAGGCCGTGAAAGAGATTTTTTCAGAAGGCCTTTGGGATAACGCACTTTATTTTTAAGGATTTGCCAAAGTAGCCCAAACCAATTCCTTTTGGGAACTGATACAAACCATATCAAAAGTAAAAAGAACGCGATTTAGTTGGTTTACTAAAGTTTTGAAATTTGGATTGCTTGGGCGGATAAAAACCGGACCCGAAACTAAAGGACGGTTAAAGCCTAAAGTAATTCGGTTTACGAGTTCTACTGTTACAACTTCTTTTTTGAAATCAATAACCATGTTTTGCATTGTGAACCCATAAGAAATCGTGTTGTCGATCTGTGTTTCACCCTCTTTAACGGGTTGTTCTTTGCTTGTGTTTCTATAAACCACACATTCGTTTTTTGAATCAAACGAAGTCGCAGTTGCGCCAAAGCCAGGAACAGAAAAACCTAAAGTAAGTAAAAGAATTGAAAGTTTCATTTTGGGACCTCGGCTTTGTTTCACTTAACTCAAGTGAACAGTTGGTTTATTTTCGCACCCATTTGTTTAGTGCGAAAATTTCGTTAGTTGCGCCAACCTAACAGACAAAGCCCGAGTCTCAAACGTACAAAGATTAGACGGGAATTTACTTCACGAGTCGCTTGGAATTAAGAGAATTTGCATCTAAGCCCTCTGATTCAAGAGCCCGGCAAAACTTCTGAAAGCCTACAACTTGTTGGTCAAAGAGACCCAAGATGACAGGGTCTTCGATAAGACCTTCTTTATTGATGAGTTTCCATACGTCGCGCAAAAAGATTCGAACGGGGAAGTTATAAGCATTACGGTAGCTCATGACTTGCATCATATGTTCAACGGGCCGTAAGCCTGCCCACATCCCACCCAAGCCGATGTAAGCAACCGGGCGACCTTCGAAGCTTTGGGGGAATTTCCAATAATCAATAAAGGCCTTTAAAATGCCCGGCATCGATCCGTTGTATTCGGGAATAACAAACGTAATGCCTTCACTTTTAGTGATCGCTTCGATCGCAATTTTGAGTTTAGCAGGCAAAGGGGTTTTCTCTCCGAAGTGGCCGCCGTTGGTTTGATCAATTTCGATATGCTCGAGCTCGATGAGCTCAACTTTTTCGCCCTTTTGTTCATATAGTTTTTGAACAAACAAAGCGACTTTTCTAGAGTTTGAATCTTGGCGATTGGTACCGACGATAATATGTTTCATGGGGCTCAGCTTAGAAGCAGGCCCCAGAACTTGTCAAAAGGTAGTTAAGAAGCCGCTTTAGCAAGTAAGTTAAAACCGCACTCGCCGCAGAATTTTTGCTCTGGAATTGTTCCAGTGCCACACTGTGGACAAGGAATGCTGCCATCAACTTTTTTCTTCTTCACTTCTTCTTTTTCATCTAGATCGACAAAGCCACGCTCATTCCACTTGTTGATTTCTTTGATCAGTTTCCAGGAGTAAAAAACATTTCGGTATTCTTTAACTTCAAAATCGATATAAACTTTGTCGGCTGTCGTGCGTCGCTTATTGAAAACACCTTTATTTTCAAGACGTAAGAAATGATCAGCTGTTAATTTAGAGCCTAATTCTTCCATCATTTTTTCAGCGAACACAGCGTACTCAATTGTGACAGTACCAAAGCGATCCGCTTCAACACCTTCAACACATTTAAGCATTAACTGAACCATCTGAGTTGATGATTCTTCGACTTTCAACAAATCAGATTTGCCTGGCTTGTAATAGTAATACTGAAAGAATTCAAAAAACGCTTCAATCGGCTGAAGATCCATGAACATAACGCCCATTTTTTGATCGGGACCTTCTGGATCTTCTGGTGGCTTTCCCATGATGTAACTTGCAAGCTTCATTTTAACGAGAATATCAACGGCACCCTCTACACGCTTTAAAGATTCACCCATAATGCGCTGGCAGTATTGACGGAATACCATCCAGTCAATTTCGTAAGACTTGCCATCTTTTTGTCTTACACCCTTGTGCAAGACTGTGAAGAAGATCGCACCATAAACTTTCGGTACGTTATCATCGGAAC
>JANPPO010000413.1:0-2481 GCA_031428555.1 Bdellovibrionales bacterium
AGCATGTCGATGCGATTTTAATTCCCTCATCTTTCTTAGTCAAAACAGGTCAAGCTCATTGGGAAATTTTGATGAGAGCTCGCGCAATTGAGAGTCAGTGTTATGTGATTGCAAGTGCGCAAGCGGGAACTCATAAAAGCCCACGTGGCCAAAGAGAAACTTACGGCCATAGCCTTGTGATCGATCCATGGGGTATCATAATAGCAGAGTTAAAAAATTCACCCGAATTGCAAGTTGTTGAGTTGCAGAAAAGTCGCATTCAGGCCGTTAGATCCCAAATCCCTATGAAGGGCCACCGGCGCGGCCCATTTACAGTAAAGTAGCACCATTTCAAACAGTGACATTTGTTTTCAATTGGTTTGAAATAAGCCTATGAAAACAAAATTAATTTTGATCATTTTATCAGCGCTAATTTCTATAACTTTCTCGACTGCTTTTGCTGAAGACGAAGAGTCTGAAGCTGACAGAAATCCTGCTCAAGTAGTGCAAAATCGTGAATTAATGGAAAGAGCGAAATCTCGAAATTATAAAGGTGGATCTGAAGAAGGCGAACTTCGGGTTCAAGCCCAGCTTCCGAAACCTCAACGAAAAATTGCTCCTGTTATCGATAAAAAAGAAACAGACTCAGAATCTCAAGATCACGACTAGATCTTAGGTGCTGAAAATCACGATTAGATCTTAATTGAAGGACATAATTTATGCTGAATGATTCACTCCCTGAAGGCGTTACTCGCGAACAAATGGATGTTGATGTTTTAATTGTGGGCGGTGGTTCTGCGGGATTATCGTGTGCGCTACATCTGACGAATCAGATTAAAAAGCATAACGAACAAGTTGCAGCGGGAACTATTCAAGGTACGGCGATTCAAGATCCGATGATCGTCGTTTTAGAAAAGGGCGCTGAAGTTGGCGCGCATTCATTATCAGGTGCAGTGTTAAATCCCAAAGCCTTAGCCGAACTAGTTCCTGATTTTGTTGAAAAGGGCTGTCCACTTGACGCCCCGGTAACTGAAGATGCTGTTTATTACTTAGGTAATAAATCAAGTTTCAAACTTCCGATTACTCCGCCACCATTTCATAACAAGGGAAACTATATTGTTTCTATCAGTAAAGTGAATCGCTGGTTGGCTTCTCAATGTGAAGCGAATGGCGTTAATATTTTTCCAGGCTTTGCGGCTGTTGAAGCGCTTTATGAAGGAAATCGAATCGCTGGAGTAAGAACCGGCGACAAGGGTCGAGATAAAAACGGAAATCCCAAACCTAATTTTGAACCTGGCCTCATTTTAAAATCTAAAGTGACCATCTTTGCTGAAGGAACTCGCGGATCTTTATTTAAACAAGTTCAGGCAAAGTTAAATCTTCGAGAAGGAAAGCAGCCAGAGACTTACGAAGAGGGTGTAAAAGAAATTATTCAAATGCCTGCTGGAACTGTTAAACCGGGCCAAGTAATCCATACAGTCGGATTTCCACTGAAGAAAAGTATCGGCGGAACTTTTATTTACACTCTTCCTGGGGACAAAATTATTCTTGGGCTTGTTGCCTATTTAGATTCCAAAGATCCGCTGCTTGATCCACACCGTGAATTACAAAAATTAAAAACTCATCCTTTTATTGCAAATATGATTAAAGGTGGAAAAGTTATCGCCTACGGCGGAAAGACTTTGCCTGCCGGCGGTTGGTATTCAATGCCGAAGCTTTACGGTGATAGTTGGATGGTTTGCGGCGATACGGCTTCCATGGTTGATGTCCAAAAATTAAAGGGTATTCACTTGGCTATGAAGTCAGGGATGAATGCTGCCGAAGTTGCGCTTGAGGGTCTTTTAACTTCAAATACGACTGAAGCTACAACGCAGAAATATGAACAGAAAGTTCATGATTCCTACATTAAAAAAGAACTCTACCGAGTTCGAAACTTCCATCAGACTTTGAGTATGGGTTTGCTCAAGTCTTTGCCTTTGATCGCCTTTCAAGAAATTACTGGCGGCCGGGGTTTCAAAGATGGGATGAAGTCTCACGTCGATGCTAAAACTACGAAAAAATTACATGAAGTCTGGGGACCTGAGGGTTTAAGTCGACCTGAAAATCAGTTACCCAAACCAGATGGAGTTCTTTTCTTCGACAAATTATCGAGCGTGTATCTGACTGGAACCATACACGATGAAAATTCACCGAACCATTTGCTCCTTCAGAACCCTGATATTTGTCGAACGGTGTGTGAACCCGAATACAAGAGCCCTTGTAATTTGTTTTGCCCTGCTCAGGTTTATGAAATGGTTCCGTCGACTATCGAAGCCGGCAAGAAAGACCTACAAATAAATTACACCAACTGTATTCACTGCCAAACTTGTGATATAAAGTGCCCATTCGAAAACATCGACTGGACTGCGCCCGAGGGAGGCGGTGGTCCTCAATATCGCGAAACCTGATTAGTCGTTCAGAGGTTTCGCCCGAAGGGAATGGGTTATGCCTCAGTTTTTTGCC
>JANPPO010000414.1:0-5435 GCA_031428555.1 Bdellovibrionales bacterium
AATTAGGCACATAACTTGTATATCTCTCTAGGGTGGAGGCTTTTTTATGAAATCGTTGGTTATATTCATAGCATTAACTGGACTAATGTCCCTTGTCGGCTGCGGGAACAAAGTCAATTTCTCGGCAATCCCGGCTGAAGGAAGCTTCGCGACTCCGCCCGTTGTGATCGTACCAACGCAACCCGGAGTCGAGACTCCGATTGTGCAGCCTCTTCCAGTGGAACCTCCTGTAGTGGTTACGCCTAAGCCTCTGAACATGAAAAACGGAACTTGTGCTGTAGGCTCAGGTGAAAAAGTTTTGAGCTGTCTGGATTGCGCCTCTACTGCACCCGTTTTACCTCCACCCATTTTATCGAAGAAAGCTCAAGAGCTTTTAGACATTATGACCGCTGCTTGCTCGATTGAAAACAAGAGTGATCCAAAAGGTTATGTGGCTCCGAACTATGACCAGCTTTTGAAGCGCGTGATTCAGTGTTCCCCGACAGGTTATCCAGATACTGCTTTTCTAGCGACACAAGGATTTACGATTAACCAACTCTTAACTAACCTAGTTGCGCAAAAAAATGCATTTGGTGGTTTGTATTACAATTCGGCTTCGCGTGATTTTGAAACTTATTTCGGTCTTGATATCGGAGAAGCTCGATATACTTTTTGTCGCGGACAGGCTTCGATTAACACAAACGGTGTTTATCCAATTGAGTATTACGATTCACTTTACAGCGGCCAGCCTTACACGCTTCCATCAATCTATGTGAAAGCTCAAAAGACTCGTGATTCTTTAAGAAATTGTATGGCCAACAGCTTAAGAAATCCGAATGTTCCACAAAACCCAACTGTTCCTGGGGTCACTTGCTCTTACGAATCCGCTGAGGGCGAAATGAATCAGCTGATGGTAGATAAAATCAAAGAATGGCAACAGCAAAAACATGTTGTTTACTTCGAAGGATTTAATCAGTGTGGTGTGCTTGAGACTCCAGAACAGTTACTTGATAACGATCAAAGTGAAATCAAAATCGCAATTAAGAAATGTCAGTAGTGAGATCTTCGGGTTGAGGCTTAATCTTTAACCCGGGTTTTGCTTTTAAAACTTTTTTCAAATACTTTCCAGTTTCAGAATCATTAACGCGGGCTACATCTTCAGGTGTGCCTTCAGCAACGATTCTTCCACCCTCGTCACCGCCATCGGGTCCCATATCAATGACATGATCAGCACACTTCACGACTTCCATATTGTGTTCAATCACGATCAAAGTGTTTCCGTGATTTGCTAGATCTTGTAAAAGCTCGACAAGTTTTCTGACGTCTTCGAAGTGAAGACCTGTCGTTGGCTCATCTAGAATATAAAGTGTTTTACCAGTTCCACGTTTTGAAAGCTCACGGGATAATTTAATCCTTTGCGCTTCACCACCGGAAAGTGTCGTCGAGCTTTGACCTAACGTCATGTACTCGAGACCCACACGTTTTAAAGTTTCAAGCTTCCTAAAAATCTGAGGAACCGCAGCGAAAAATCCATGTGCTTCTTCCACAGACATTTCTAAAACATCTGCAATACTTTTCCCTTTATAATGAACATTCAGAGTTTCCCGATTATAGCGTCGGCCTAAGCAAGTCTCGCACTGAACATACACATCACTTAGAAAATGCATTTCGACGCGGATTTGTCCGTGCCCCATACACATTTCGCATCTGCCACCTTTAACGTTGAAAGAAAATCTGCCAGGTTCGTAACCGCGAAGTCTTGATTCTGGAAGTCCGGCATAAAGATCACGAATCAGTGGCAAAAGTCCCACATAAGTCGCAGGGGTTGACCTTGGAGTTCGACCGATCGGCTTTTGATTAATCTCGATCACCTTATCGAGTTCGCCTAAGCCTTCAATTTTTTGATAAGCAGAAGGGCTTGTCTTCGCATTGTAAAATTGCTGAGCTAAAATTTTATAAAGAGTATCAATAATCAGAGTCGATTTACCACTACCGGATACTCCGGTCACTGCAGTCAAAGTTCCAAGTGGAATTCTTAAGGTCACATCCTGAAGATTATTTCCACTCGCTTTAGTTAGAATTATACTTTTACCATTTCCTTTTCGGCGTTGCGAAGGCACGGAAATTCTTTTTTCACCTGAAAGATACTGACCCGTTAAGCTTTTTTTATTTTTTTCAATTTCAGCTGGTGTTCCTGATGCGATCAATTCCCCGCCCAGCTTTCCTGCGCGTGGACCCATATCAACAACATAGTCCGCGAAACGAATTGTATCTTCGTCGTGTTCGACAAGTACGATCGTGTTTCCACGATCACGAAGTTCAGCAATAATTCCTAAAAGCCTATGGTGATCACGCGGATGAAGTCCGATGGAAGGTTCATCCATCACGTACATCACGCCAATCAGACTTGATCCAACTTGCGTCGCCAATCTTAAACGTTGAGCTTCGCCGCCTGACAAAGTATCTGCGCCGCGGTCTAAGCTTAAATAACCAGTGCCAACTCGAATCATATATTCAAGTCGCGAAATAATTTGTTTTTGAATCTTGGTTGCAATTAAAGATTCTTTTGGCGTCCATTTCAAAGTTTCAGCCCAGGCTTTTAACTTCACACATGAAAGATTAGAAACATACCCGATATCAACACCATTAATTTTAACGCTCAAAGCTTCTGGTTTAAGTCTTGTACCGAAACAACTTGGACACTTCGAAACTTCTAAGTCAAATTCCGGTCCTTCTTCTGAATCTGGATTTTCAGTTTTGCCCTTATAAGTGTAACGAACTTTATCTAATTTTCTTCCTCCCACATCGCCTTCGGAATAAATCTCTTCTTCGACGAGATCTAAAGTTCCTAAGCCATTACAGGTAGGACAGGCACCACGTGGATTGTTGTAAGAAAAAAGTCTGGGTTCTAAATCAGGAAAAGAAAAACCACATTCGGGACATGACGAGTGAATTGAGTAAGCAACCCTAACACCTTTCATGTCTTCGATAATCACGCGACCGTTTGCTTTTGATAAAGCCATGTTCAGGCTTTCAGCAAGTCGTTTATGAATTGATTGTTTCAAAATAACCTGATCAATCACCAGATCAATATCATGAGCTAAAGTTTTTTTAAGTTTATCCGCACTTTCAAGATCAATGAATTTACCATCGACTTTTGCTTTAACAAAACCGGCCTTCGACCACTTTTGGAATTCTTGTAAGAATTCACCCTTCTTACCCTGAGCCATCGGCGCTAGAACATAGAACTTAGCGCCCTCACCTTTTCGCAAAATCTCTTCTAAAATTAACTGAGGAGTCGTACTGCTAAGCGCAATATGATGAGTCGGACATTCAGGTTTTCCTAATTTTGCGTAAAGTAGACGAAGGTAATCGTAGACTTCAGTCACTGTTCCAACAGTTGATCTAGGATTTGAACTAACAGATTTTTGATCGATCGCAATTGCGGGACTTAAACCTGTGACTGATTCAACATCAGGTTTTTTCATTTGTTCTAAAAAGTTTCGCGCGTAGGCAGAAAGTGATTCGACATAACGTCGTTGGCCTTCAGCATAAATGGTATCGAAAGCGATAGAAGATTTCCCACTACCACTTAATCCTGTGAAAACTGTAATTTGATTTCGAGGAATGGTCACACTAACGTCTTTTAAGTTATGTTCCCGAGCTCCTTTAACCACGATATCCATATGTAACAGGTACATTATGCGTAACATCGAGTCATCAATTGATGCGGGAACACTTTATAACGGCTGTAAGATGGCAGCCGTTACTGGCAACTTCTCCAGTAAAGGCGACCCGTTTTCAGGATATTCATTGAATCCAAATTAACAGAGGCCATTTTGCGTGAGGGACTTTCTAATTGAGCTGTTAAACTGACTCGAAGGCTGACTGGTTGTCCGCATTCGCTCCAGCGGAGATCTTTAAGTAAGCTAGAATTTTCGATTTTCAATGCGCCTTGGGCCGCACCCTTCTTTTCGAAACTCACAACTTTGCCTCTTATACCAGCGAAGAAAACTTCCTGATTCACTTTTAATTTTGCAGAACCATTTGGAAGAGTAAGTGATCCTATAATCTGATCAATCGGTCCAATTCCCACTTGCACACCTTTAGGAACATCAAGAGGAATCGAAATATTGCAGGCTTTGCGGTCCATGCCTTTTCGAGCGTTTAATTTAAATTCTTTGAAAGTGATTGGGCCAATCTTCGAAGAGTTCTGATCCACAGCAACAGTCCCCGCTTTGCAACCCGTACCACCGAAGTTAAGTTCGCCAATTTGAATTCCTGATCCAGCTGCGAAAGATTGAACACCAAAAAATAAACTCGGTAAAAACAAAGATGTTAATTTCATGAAGTCCCCCTGACTATTTACGTATTACAAATTGCAAAGCTTGTACCAATCGCAACAGTGCCGAGTTGGCTCTGTTATTATGCCACACTCTCGAATACTGCCCTACTTCTTACCGCTCGCTTTTGTTGCCTGGCATTTAGGACAAACACCATAGAGCTCGAGAACGTGGTGATTAAGCGAAAAACCGAATTGTTTTGCTACTTTTTCTTGTAACGCTTCAATTTGTTTATTCTCAAATTCCACAATCTGCCCACAGTCAGAACAAGTGAGGTGATCATGGTGACTTTTCGGAGTCAGTTCATAACGAGCAGGTAAGCCGCCCATTCTAACTTCGGTTACAAATTTTTGTTCATTCATGTGACGCAAAAATCGATAAACCGTTGCGAAACCAATTGAAGAATCTTGCTTCGCGATTTTTTCATAAAGCTCTTGTGCAGTAACGTGTCTGCGACCTTCGCAAAGTGCATGCAAAATCAAAAGACGCTGAGAAGTGACTTTCAAATTCAAACGGCGAATAAGGGCTTTAAGCTCATCTTCGTCATAAGAGTCATCGTGGATAGTTATGTCTTCGTCTTTTTGGCGCGGCAGAAATGTAAATTCAGATTTTTCCATGGGTGGTTTATAGCGTACGCTAAGTGAGAAAGTAAATAATAATCATTCTCAATTTGGGCTCAAAAGGGCGGAAAACCCTTCAAAACAGATTCTACAGAACTTGGATGCTCAGTTTTTTTCGATTACAGCAACCGCGTTATGAGGATGCAGGCTTTCCTGATGCTCAAAAGTCCCACGGTAGCCTGAGACAAATTTCAATGAATTAAGCCAATCCTGAACTTTTCGAGCAGCGTCTTCACAAAACATTGTATTTTGGCCGTTGAGCCGAGCAAATTCTTGTTCATCAATTCGCTTCACTAATGTTTGCACGGGAGTTTGCAATGCATCTTCAAGGCCAGAAATAAACTCCTCAGGTCCGAAATCAAAACCGCTATCAGATATTTGAACTTGCACATCGGCCCGTGATCTTTGTGCATGCGGAGTCCCCGGCATCCCCTGTTGTGACTCGATCCACTCGTCCATCGCTTGAAGTGTGAGCGTTTTATCATCTGTAAAT
>JANPPO010000415.1:0-5463 GCA_031428555.1 Bdellovibrionales bacterium
GGTGATATTGATAAGTTTTGGACAGACCTTAAGAACCTTAAAGCTGATTATATTTTAATCGATTTAGGCACGGGATCTTATGCCCATCATCTTGATATTTTCAAACGTTGTGATGAAAAGTTTCTGATTTCAAATCCAGAACCAACAAGCATCGAAAAAACTTACCGTTTTATCGAATCTTTTATCTGTTCAACTTTAAAAGACAACGCAACTGCTGATGCTTATGGCAAATTGATGTATGTATTAAGAGATCATCGTCAAAGAATCTTGCCTGAACCTTTCTCTTTTAAAAGATATCTTTTAAATAATGAGGGGTTTGTTTTCGATCACTTTGATCAATTATCTAAAAACCCGATTCGCCTGATCGTGAATTCTGTGAGAAGTCCTCAACAAACAGAATTAGGTCATTCAATGCGCTCGGTTTGCTACAAATATTACGATCTATCCCTCGAATATTGTGGGGCGATCGATTTTGACAATGCGGTGTGGCAGTCACTTCGAAACCGTGAACCGGTTTTGGTGGCCCAACCTTTTACTCCCCTGTCAGGACAGTTTCTTTCACTTTGTAAACATATGATTGATCCTGGTCAGCTAAGAGCCGTAGTATAGGTGTATGCCTCAGTTACCGAAGCACAATTATTATGAAGTCCTCGAGTTACCAACTAATGCGGCTCAACATGAAGTCACGACTGCCTATGACCGTGCGAAGCGTACGTATTCTGGGGAAAATCCTGCTATTTATACCGTCTTCACTGACGTAGAAGCACGCGAGCTTTTAGGTTTAATTGAAGAAGCTTATTCTATTCTAGGAAATAAAACTCTTCGCTCTATTTATGATCAAAGACTACTCTCTAATTCGTACACATTAGAAGATCTCTCATACGGATCAATTTTAGGTGCTAGCAAACAGTATTATCCAGAGCCTAAGCAACAACAGCAAAAGCCCACTTATCAAAAAGATGAAGCTCTTGAGCGAGAAATTGTTGATAAAAGAGATTGGGACGGACCTTTTCTTAAAAAAGTTCGTGAATACAAAGGCCACTCGGTCGAGCGCTTAAGTGACAAGACAAAAATTAACCCATTCTACATTCAAGCAATTGAAAAAATGGATATCAAAAGTTTACCTGCACCCGTTTTCGTTCGTGGTTACATAGTTCAAATCGCAAAAGAATTAAACCTGAACGATCGAAAAGTTGCAGACTCTTATATGTCTTTGTTCAAAAAGAATCCTTAAATGACTTCCGAGATTACAAATTTAATTGTTTCAGAAGAGCACGTGGGCCTGAGGCTCGATAAATTTTTAAGTCTTCATGAAAAAATTAGAACTCGAAGCCGCGCTGATCATCTTATTTCTGCAGAACTTGTGTTGGTGAATTCCAAACTCGTAAAAAGTTCTTACCACATGAGAATAAACGACCAGGTACAAATCTCGATTCCATTAGAGAAAACAAGAACCTTAGAACCAGTTAATATTCCACTCGATATCGTTTTTGAAGATAAAGAAGTTTTGGTTGTGAATAAGCCTTCTGGTCTTGTTGTGCATCCGTCTGCTGGTCATGACACGGGCACATTAGTGAATGCGCTTTTGTTTCACACTCGTGATTTGTCTATGAAGTTTAATGAAGAGCGACCTGGAATTGTTCACCGAATTGATAAAGAAACAAGTGGGCTTTTAGTCGTTGCGAAAAATGATTACGCTCATGAAAAATTAGTTCAACAATTTCAAGATCGAAAAGTTCACAGGGTTTATAAAGCTGTCGTCTTCGGAGATTTCACTTCAAATGTTGGCAGAGTCGAAAGCAACTTAGGCAGACACCCGACAGACCGCAAACGATTTGCATCAGTTGAAAATGGAAAATGGTCTGCAACAAATTACCGGGTGTTAAAAACAGCTCATCAGTTAAGCTATTTAGAATTAAGATTAGAAACCGGGAGAACTCACCAAATCCGCGTTCACATGAGTGAAAAAGGCCATCCGTTGGTTGGCGACGATATGTATGGAAGTCACAAAAAAATTAAATCTGTTGAGGCAAGAAAAATTCAGGACGAAATCAAAAAGCTTAATCGCTTCTTACTTCACGCAGAACAACTAGGTTTTGAACATCCATCGACAAAAGAATGGATGGAGTTTAAGAAAACTTGGCCAGATGAAGACTCGGCACTCTTAAAATCCTGGGATCTATTATGAGTTTCAAAGAAACTGATTTGGGGTTTGAACTTAAGACCGATCATTACTTGGTATTTTTCGGGAAAAAAGATTCATCATTGGAAAACTTGAAAATAGCGTACCCGAATTTTAGTTTTAAAATGCTTTGGCAGGTTCACGGGAACGATCTTTTGCATTCAACCTCAAAATCAGAAGAAAATCAGAGAGCCGATGCTCATTGGACAGAAGAAAAGAAACTTGCGCTGATATCAAAATCTGCTGATTGCATTCCTGTATTGGGCTTTTCCAAAGAACTAAATCTCGTTTTGGCGATTCATGCGGGTTGGCGCGGAGTTCAGAATCGAATAATCACAAAATCTCTTCAAAGCCTTGGATCTTCATGGGATCTTTTTATCGGCCCCCATATCACAAAAGAATCTTTTGAAATTCAAAATGATTGTCTAGAATTACTTAAAACTTGCACCCGCCTTGATTCCAAAGCCTGGTACGATAATCAAAAAGCAGATTTAACAAAGATCGTTTTCGATCAAATCAAAGAAGTGACGACAGCTCAAAAACCCTTAACCACAATGATTTTTGATACAAAAACCGACTCTCGATTTCATTCTCACCGAAGAGATAGGGAAGCCGCTGGCAGACAAAACAGCTTCATCGTTTTACTTTAATTTATTACTTTTAAAAATATTAATAGTTCGAATAGACTTTTCAGGAATTTGAAACTTCTTTGCAGCCTGAACAACCAACATATTATCAGTCATCCCGTCCCAAGGAGCGATAGAAACTGAATTCGATTTTGGATTTGAGTCGTTAATAATATCAAAACCACGAATTCGAGTCAGAACATTCTGGGATAAAGTAAATAAGAATAATTCATTCCCTAATTTCAGTTCTTTTTTCGATTTTCCTGTCACAATGAAAAATCCAGCTAGTGCATACTGTTCTACCGCAGGTAAATTAACGATGAATCCATCAACCGCTTCCTTAGCTTTCGGAATTCGAACGTAATACTGCTTTCGCTGAGAATCCAAAAGTAAAATTTCATGCTCTTCAACGGGTGATACAAATTTGTACTGAAAAAGAAGCGGAGCTTTCGGAATTTCTCCATCTAGAGAATCTTTGTAAGTCACATCAGAATGGTAAGAAACAGCCGTCGTTTTCGACTGACAACCTGAAAACAAAAATAGGCTGAACATTATTAGAATGGGAAATCTGCAGATTCGTGACTCATCGTTACGCATAATGTACCTGTCACATTTAAAAAATGGTGGCTTGAGACGGAATTGAACCGCCGACACAAGGATTTTCAGTCCTCTGCTCTACCAACTGAGCTACCAAGCCGCTTGAACTATATTGAATGGACTGATTTAGTAACTTTGCAGAGGGCGCAAGTCAACCTTTCACCCTATCTAAAGCTTGTTTAAGGTCTGATAAAAGATCCTCGATATCTTCAATTCCTACGGAAAGCCTGATCAAAGAATCATCGATCCCTAGGGACTTTCTCATTTCGGCGGGGACGCTAGCGTGCGTCATAATGGCCGGATGTTCGATCAAGGATTCGACTCCCCCTAAGCTTTCTGCCAGAGCGAAGATTTTTACATTTTCGAGCATAACCCTGGACGCTTCCATCCCACCTTTAATGAAAAAAGTGATCATTCCGCCCATTCCCAACATCTGCTCTTGAGCCAATTTATATTGAGGGTGGCTTTTCAAGCCTGGATAAAGAACTTTTTCTATTTTGGGATGAGCTTCAAGAAAGTCAGCGATCACCTTTGCATTTGCTTCGTGGGCTTTCATGCGAATCGGAAGTGTTTTCAAACTTCTTAAGCACATGAAGGCATCGAACGCGCCCTGAATTCCACCCATCGAGTTACTTAAGAAGGCTAATTTTTCAGCATAATCGGGATTACTTGTGACAACGGCACCGCCGACGATATCGGAATGTCCTCCGATATATTTAGTAATCGAATGAACAACAATATCAGCACCCAAAGTAAGAGGACGCTGAAAATAGGGGCTCATGAAAGTATTATCAACGACAATTATGACACCTTTTTCTTTCGCCATCTGACTGATTTTTTTAATATCGACGAGTTTTAAAGTCGGGTTTGTTGGTGTCTCTAACCAAACCATTTTTGTGTTCGGTTTTAAGGCTTTTTTAAAATTTTCAGGGTCAGTTAAGTTCACGTAAGAGAATTGAAGTCCGTTATGGGACAAAACCTTATCAAAAAGTCTAAAAGTTCCGCCGTACATATCGTCATTTGCGATAATATGATCGCCTTGTTTTAACATATGAAGAATTGTGGTTGTAGCTGCGCAACCTGAAGCAAAACCAAAACCGAACTTCCCCTGCTCGAGACTTGCTAGGCAATTTTCAAAGGCTTTTCGAGTTGGATTATGCGTTCTAGAATATTCCCAACCTTTGTGAACTCCTGGCGAACTTTGTACATAAGTCGAAGTTAAATAAAGTGGCGTCATGATCGCGCCAGTTGTTGGATCAGGTTCTTGGCCCGCATGAATAGCGCGAGTAGAAAAACCAAATTCATTATTTGTTAATTTCATTTAGATACTCCAGTTTTTTTCTTTATAAAGCTGAGCCATCGGAACGATTCGTGCAAAATTTTGCTTTTCGTCTTCGTTCATAAACTTATTGCTAAGTAACCACTCATCGTTGAATGCTTTACTGACATAAGCGCGACCACTATCTGGAAGTACGACTAATATTGTACTGGGCTTTTCTAGTTTTTCGCCGTATTTGATTGCGCCGACTAACGCCAAGGCACTTGAAGGCCCGACACAAAGTCCTTCTTCAGCTAAAATCTTCTTTGTCATTCTAAAGGATTCATCATCAGAAACCTTTACGAAATCATCCATATATTTAAATTGGACATTATCGGGAAGCATATCTTCCCCAACGCCTTCAACCTTATATGATGCTGGCGGATCAATAATTTTACCGTGGTAGAAAAGATCGTAAAGGATACTTCCGATCGGATCAGCGCAAACTACTTTGATATTCTTATTTTTTTCTTTTAAATAGCGACCAACACCTGAAATAGTGCCGCCAGTTCCTGCCCCAGCAACAAAAACATCAATTTTTCCATCCATCTGTTCCCAAATTTCAGGACCAGTCGATTCATAATGGCGCTTACAGTTGTCTGGGTTGTGATATTGATTCGTGTAGAAAACATTTTCAGTATTTTGAACGAGCTTTTTCGCCACTTCGTAGTGACTTCTTGGATCGTCAGCATCGACACCACCGGGAGTAATGACCACTTGCGCCCCGTGTGCTCTAAGTA
>JANPPO010000416.1:0-3018 GCA_031428555.1 Bdellovibrionales bacterium
CAGCAGTGATGTGGCGATACGATTTGCGCCGAAACTAAATGCACTCTCAAGATTAGAGGGTGAAGTTTTGCCACTTGATCTCTATCTCGTAGAGGATTTTGAAACTGCGCAAAAACTTGTGGGCCAAGCATTAATCCAAAATCAAGAACGGGTCAGTCTTCAAGCAGAGGCTTTAAAAGAAGCTTTGGAAAAAGCCCAAGCCCAAGCGGCACTACCATTCGTATTCGTTTATTCTGAAAACTTTCACCGTGGTGTCATCGGCCTGATTGCGACCAGTATTGCGCAACAGTCGGGAAAGCCATCTTTCGTTGCCAGTCTTGATATTGAAGAAGGTAAAATGGTTGGAAGCTGCAGATTACCTGATAGCTCTGATATTTCCTTAGTTGAAGCTTTAGGTTCCGTTGGTGATCACTTATTAAGATTCGGTGGACATGCAAGGGCAGCAGGTTTTGAACTCGTAAAAACGGCTGTCGATAATGTCTCAATGGGATTAGAAAAATATTTCCTTTCGGAAGTTAAAACGAAGAAAAAAACCTATTACGACGCCAGTCTTAAATTTAACGAATTCGATTTTGACCTGATGAAGTGGCTCGAAAAAATGGAACCCTTCGGTGTTGGTTTCGAGCGGCCTTTGTTTCTCATATCAAAAGTTCACGTTCGAAAACTTCAAAGCTTAAAAGGTGGCCACTTGAAGGCCAGCCTGATGCAAGATGGAATGGAAAGGGAAGCCGTTCTTTTTAGTCCCAATGCAAAACAAAAAGAAATTCTGCAGAATCTGCCCGATGGTGAATTCATCGATATTATGGCCGAACTCCAAGTTCATGAGTGGAAGGGTCGTAAATCACTTCAACTTCTTTTAGAAGATGTAAGACTTAGCTTATGAAGTCGGTTGTTCTCTTGTCATCGGGTCTTGATTCGACCGTGAATCTTTATGAGGCTTTCGAGATCGGTGAAGTTGTTTTAGCCTTAACTTTTGATTACAGTCAGCGTGCCGTTTCAAAAGAAATTTCATTTAGTCAAAGAATCACAAGCGAACTTAAGGTCCCTCACAAAGTAGTGAAGCTCGATTTCTTTAAAGACTTTGGCCAATCTTCGCTGATTGATACAAATCAGAAGCTTCCACTCAATCAAGATGTTTCGATTGATGATTTAAAAGTTTCTGAAAACACTGCAAAGTCTGTTTGGGTTCCAAATCGAAATGGCATATTTTTAAATATCGCAGCTGGCTTTGCTGAAGCATTAAAAGCTGATGTTGTCGTTCCCGGATTCAACCTTGAAGAAGCGTCAACCTTTCCAGACAACACGCAAGGATTCTTAGATCAGTTAACTAAAAGTTTTTCGTTTTCAACTTCGCACCGGATCACTGCAAAATGTTTTACAACTCACTTAAATAAAACGCAGATCGTGAAGCGCGGTTTAGATTTGAAAGTTAATTTTAAGAATATTTGGCCCTGTTACCAGGCACTAGAGTCTTGGTGTGGCCAATGTGAATCATGCAAACGTGCCAAACGGGCATTTACAGAAAATGGTTTGGAATTTTCAATATGAAAACATTGTTTATAAAAGAAAAATTAGAATATGACGGCACTCAGTTAAGATCACTCTTTGCTTATCTGGAATACAGAATTCAAGGTGATTCTTGCGTCAGCTTTATAGGGCCATGTGATATTTCTTTTGAGGATATGGTAGACGGCGAAGACTTACTTGAAAAGTCAATAATTCGCGGACAAGAAATGCTCCATTTCATTTTTGAGATATTCGACCGCGAACTTGTCAGCGGGGTTTTCTTGCAGCGATTATTTGCCTCTATTGCTGCTGATGAAATTCATAAAGTTTCAAAAGTGAGGCTCACGCGCGAAGGCGATGATCTCTATTTAGACGGCAAGAAACTATCGATTAGTATTGCAACGAAGTCACCGATTTCAGTGATGGTTCATTTCGCCATGAATATCTCAAATGAGGGAACACCAGTTCCAACATTATCATTAGAAGACCTCAAAATTAATCCCAAAATTTTTGCAGAGTCCCTGATGATTCAAATTTCAAAAGAATACGAATCAATTTTAATTGCACGAGTAAAAGTAAGACCAATTTATTAGGTGCCTATTTCGAATTATAAGCGTGATTGCAGACGAGCGATGCGATTCTTCTAAACTCACTTAACAAATCTAAATGGATCGAACTTGTGTTGATGGAGTCTCTCATGCCGCGGTTCAAGCGGCCGATGTGGTTTTCTCTTAAGTTGATTTCGAGCTTCGCGAGTTCGCGCTTTAGAACAATGGCATCCGGGCAAAGTTCTTTTGTTTGGTAAGCATTGATTCCCATGTTGGCAACTTTTATCATATGCGCGTGCATGGTTTTAATTTCTTCCCAACCTTCAGCTGAGAATTCCAACTTCAAAGCATTTTTCTTAATCGCAAGTCCGATGATATTGATATCAATCGCATCTGCTGCGCGCTCGAGATCAGAGATGAACATGATCATATTGAGGATATTCTGTTGTACAGCCGTATTTGATTTGTTGGCCTGATCAAGTAAGAACATTTTTGTTTCACGGTATAAAAAGTCGACTTTGTTATCGCGATCTTTAATTGATTCAATTAAAGTTGTATCTGAAGTTTCAAAAAGTTTAAGAGAGTCCGCAATCATCGACATGACGATATCGGCGGTTCTCATGATCTCACGCTGGGCATAGGAAGCTGCAAGCGAAGAACTTTGATAGTTATTCATTCTTAAATAATCTGCTCCAAATTCGTCTTGTGGACCTTTTGGAAACATTTTTTGAATCACTTGCGCACCCTTGGAAATGAACGGGAAGAAGAGGGCTGCGGAAATGATATTAAAAACGAAGTGGCCGTTCGCGACGATCCGTGAAACTGAAGTATCAAAGTTTTGAAGTAAACTTAAAAAGATGGTCGTGAACGGGTAGAAAATAAGAACGCTAATTGTTTTGTAAAAGAAGTGGGCCCAAGCAACTTGTTTGCCGATGTAGTTTGATCCGGCCGCAGCGATAAGGGC
>JANPPO010000417.1:0-6657 GCA_031428555.1 Bdellovibrionales bacterium
CAATGATTTTGGAACAGTTGATGAAAATAAATCGACTTGGAATAACTACCGCAATCGTGGACAAGATTTGCAGGAACCTCAAAGTATTATTGGTGGAATTAGAAATTCCGATCCGTTCAATTGGGGTTATGATCCTGTTCACTTATTTACTCCAGAAGGCAGCTATGCCGAAGCTCCAAATGGAGCTTCTCGGATTTATGAAGTCAGACAAATGGTTCAGTCGATTAATCGTCTGGGGCTTCGAGTCGTGCAAGATGTCGTCTTCAATCACACTTATCAAAGTGGTTTTGATCGGTATTCTGTTTTAGACCGAATTGTCCCGCTTTATTATTACCGGCTTAGTCCTGAAGGTAAGGCCTATTCCACTTCATGCTGTCCTGATACGGCATCTGAAAATCGGATGATGGAAAAAATGATGATCGATGCGGTTGTCTACTGGGCACGAACTTACAAAATTGATGGATTTCGTTTTGATCTAATGTCTTTCCACTCGGTGAAGACAATGGCGAAAATTCGCCAAGCTTTGCTGACTCTATCATTGCCTCATGACGGAGTTGACGGTTCAAAAATCTTACTCTACGGAGAAGGTTGGAACTACGGCTCGTACTTTGATACAAATCCGCGGGAAGCCATGACGATAGAAAATTCTTATGGCACTGGCTATGGTTTTTTCAATGATCGACTTCGGGATGCAGTTCGGGGTGGGACAACAAATTCAAACGAAAAATCTGACCAAGGTTTTGCAACAGGTTTATTTTTTGATTTCAACCAAGAGCCAGCAAACAAAAATACGCCACCGGATTTAAATTCTCAGCGAGGCAAGCTTCTTCACTTAGGTGACGTCATCAAAGTTGGACTTGCAGGGAATTTAAGAGATTTTAGATTTCAAGAACACTTGGGTCAGGTTATAAAAGGCATTGACCTTCGTTACCGAAATCAACCCGTTGCTTTCGCAGCTGAAGCGATTGAAACAATTAATTACGTGTCTGCTCATGATGGTTATTCGCTATGGGACGCAGTTCAGGCGAAGGCGCCTTATCAAGCACGTGGTCGAAGTCCTTCGACGGCAACTGCAGAAGACCGTCAGCGTATGCAGCAAATGGCTTTAGCGATTCCGATGCTCAGCCAAGGGATTCCTTTTATTGAGGCTGGCAGCGAACTCTTACGAACTAAAAACGGTGACCAGGACAGTTACAATTCAGGCGACTACTTCAACCGAGTTGACTGGACTGGGCAGGAAAACTTTTGGGGACAGGGACTTCCGCCAGCTTGGAAAAATTTAAATGATTGGAATTTCTGGCGCCCAAGACTTCAAGCTCCAGAACTTCAAGTCAGGCCTGAACATATTCAAGCCACTAAAAAATATTTTTTAAGTCTTTTAAAAGTCAGACAAAGCAGTGATCTTTTTAAGCTCAATACTCTTCAGCGGATTACGAATCATTTGAAATATATCGACACCGCAAATGGTGCAGGCTCAGAGCCCGGTCTTATTGGAATGCTGTTAGAAGGTAGCCAGGAAAATCTTCAGATATTTTTCAACGTTTCCCGAGAAAGCCGCATTTTCAAGCATCCAGTTTTACAAAACTCTTGGGCTCTTCACCCTTACCTCAATGCAGAAGTAGATCCCGTATTAAGTCAGGTTGTGATGAAATCCGATGCTAAAGGAATCCAAATTCCTGGTAGAACAACTGTCATTTTACGAAGGTCCCGCTAGTCATGAAGTTGTTTTTTTTCTTAATTCTACTATGCCAGGCGGCTTATTCTGAGGACGCCGTTAGAATCCAACTTTGGCATCAAATGATTTACGAACATCGTTTGGTACTGTCTGAATCACTTCGAGAATTTGAAAAAGAAAATCCTGACATAGTCATCCAAGAAACCTACAGGGAAACCGAAGAACTCAGATCCAGTTTTCAAGCAGCAGCCATCGGTGGAAGCGGTCCTGAATTAGTTTATGGCCCTTCAGACCAGATCGGCCCATTTGCTACGATGGGAATTATTCAACCAATCGATGATTTATTGGGTGCCGATTTTATCAGGCCCTTTGATTCTTTGGCGACTCCGGAATTTTTAGGAAAGCGCTATATCGTGGGCGCGAGTGTCGGAAATCATCTGATGCTTCTTTATAATAAGAAGCTTGTTTCAAGAGCTCCAAAAAATACCGATGAACTAATTGAAATGGGAAAGAAGTTTGCAGCCACAGGAAAAGGCAATTACGGTCTTGTCTTTAATTACACAGAGCCTTTTTTCTTCGCGCCTTTTATTTCTGCATTCAGTGAAAAGACAGATAACAAAGAATTTTCTCTTGATCTAGATGTGACCGCACTAACCAAAACTTTCGAATTTATTTTAGAACTTCGAGACGAACATAAAATTATTCCCAAAGAATGTGACTATGAAACAGCGAATGCTTTGTTTAAACAAGACAAAGCTGCATTCTTGATTAATGGCGATTGGTCATGGGGAGATTACAAAAAAGCGGGTGTTGATTTCGGTATCGCACCGATTCCGCTGATAAGCAAAACTGGAAAATGGCCAAGTCCACTTGTTGGTACAGCTGGATATTCGGTGAACGCAAAAATGAAAAGCGACCGGCATAAAGAAGCCACGATCAGGGTTTTAAAATACTTGACGTCAGAAAAAGCTCAGTTATTTTTCACAAGCAGAGTCGGAGTATTACCATCACTCATAAGTTTAAGGGAATCCGACGTCGTCAAAAGTAATCCTTTGTTACAAGTTTCAACTGAAATTATGAAACTTGGTACCCCAATGCCGGTGGTTCCCGAAATCAGGGCAGTATGGGATAGTCTTCGTGTTCAATATCAAAAAGTATTGGCAGGCTCTAGCTCGGCAGCTGACGGTGCTAAAAATGCGAAGACTTTAGCAGAATCACAAATAAAGGACATGAATGAAGTTTTGCAGCCGGATGCTTCAGCTCTGTTTATCAAGATCATAACCTTACTTGGAATTTTATTTTTGATATGGAAAACTTATCCGGCCTTTCTATCATTCTTAAGAGGATTTCAAGGATCGCATAAGTTTGTCTACTACATGATCTTGCCGGCTTTCATCGGAATATTTGCGATCATCATTTATCCATTCTTTTTTAATATCGTTATTTCGTTTTCAAACTTTAGTCTTAAAACATTTCAAGATTTTTCAATTGTTGGATTTCAGAACTACAAAATGGTTTTGATGGATCCGCAGTTTTACAGCCTCTTTTTAAAAACAGTTATTTGGACTTTAGTAAACGTCGTTTTTCACGTTTCAATTGGTCTGTTTTTAGCAGTCATTATTGATCAAGTGATGCCAATGAAATCATTTTGGCGAACCCTTTTCATTATTCCTTGGGCGGTGCCTCAGTATATTACGGCGCTGACTTGGCGGGGAATGTTTAATCAGGAATATGGTCCAATCAATATCTTCTTACAAAACTTTCTTCACCTTTCGCCAGTTCAATGGTTAAGCCAACCGCTGACAGCATTTTTTGCCTGTGTGGTAACCAATGTTTGGCTTGGTTTTCCATTTATGATGATCGTGGCTCTTGGGGGCCTTCAGTCGATTCCGAAATCACTTTATGAAGCAGCCTATTTGGACCGGGCAAATGCTTGGCAAAGATTCAGACACATTACTTTACCACTTTTAGCACCAGTCATGATTCCAGCAGCACTTCTTGGATCTATCTGGACATTTAATAACTTAAACGTCGTATGGCTAGTCAGCAATGGTGGAGAGCCGGGTGATCAAACCCATATCCTAGTCAGCTACGTCTACAAAGCAGCATTTAATCTTTATCGCTATGGCTATGCAGCCAGCGTGTCGGTAATTATTTTTCTGATTCTTGTTATTTGGAGTTTAAGCTCACTTCGAAAACAATTTAAAAAGGAGCAAAAGGCATGATCAAAAAAACTTTTGCTTGGATTAGCATTCTTCTTTTCGCCATTTTTTCGGTTTATCCGCTGCTTTATATCATATCAGTTTCACTACGGGGCGATGACGCATTTCAATCACAAAGCTTAGAAATTTTTAGCGATACGTCGACATTTAAAAATTATTCGGAACTATTTTTTAAAACTAATTTTTTATTGTGGCTTAGAAATTCTTTAATCATTGCAACAATGACAACAATCATCAGTGTGGCACTAGCCTCGACAAGTGCTTATGCGCTTTCTCGGCATATGTTTAAAGGTCGAAATCTCATGCTGTTTTCGCTACTTGGAACGCAGATGTTTCCGCCTACAATGTTGATTCTGCCTTTTTATATTATTCTATCAAGACTTCAGTTAGTTGATCATTTCCTTGGTCTTTTCATTATCTATTCTTCGACGGCCTTGCCTTTTTGTATTTGGCAGATGAAAGCTTACTACGACACAATTCCTAAAGAACTTGAAGAAGCGGCGATTTTAGATGGGTGCTCTTCTTGGAAGACTTTCTACAAAATTATTCTTCCAATCTCTTCACCGGCGCTTGCGATTACCGCGCTCTTTAGTTTCATGAGCAGCTGGAGCGAATATGTTGTCGCAGCCGTTATCTTACAGGATCCGTTGCTCTATACATTGCCATTAGGATTACGTTCTTTCCAAGCAAGCCTTGCCACCCAGTGGGGTCTTTACGCAGCAGGTGCGCTTATCGTCAGTATTCCGGTCCTTATTTTATTTATGAGCATCGCCCGCTTTTTAGTCTCGGGGCTGACTCTTGGAAGTGTGAAAGGTTAATTATGATTGAAATTTCTCAACTCTCAAAAAGTTTTGGTACGAATGAGGTCTTAAAAAGTATTGATCTAACGATTCAAGATGGTGAGTTCCTGGTTTTATTAGGACCTTCTGGCTGCGGAAAATCAACTTTGCTCAGAACTTTAGCGGGACTCGAAAAAATTGATAAGGGTACCGTTAAAGTTGGAACTAAAGTGATCAACAATGTCGATCCCCAAGATCGGGATATGGCGATGGTTTTTCAGAGCTACGCACTTTATCCGCACATGACCGTAGCTGAAAACATTGGTTTTGCATTAAGTCTTCAAAAAAAATCTTCTGCTGAAGTTGCAAAAAGGGTTCAAGAAATTGGAAAGCTTCTGCAGCTTGATCAACTTTTAGAAAGAAAACCAAAAGAGCTTTCGGGTGGACAACGTCAGCGCGTCGCTTTAGGCCGGGCGCTTGCAAGACAAACTTCGATTGTTTTATTCGATGAGCCCTTATCAAACTTGGATGCAAACTTGCGCAGCCAAATGCGTGTCGAGATTAAAAGAATTCACGATAAAGTTAAAAGCACGATGATTTACGTTACGCATGATCAGATGGAAGCCACAACAATGGGCGACCGAATTGCGGTTTTCAAAGATGGTAAAATTGAACAAATCGGAACTCCGAATGAAATTTATCATCATCCCCGCAATCTTTTCATAGCAAGCTTTATTGGCACGCCTGAAATGAATTTCATTGAAGGGACAATTGTTGGCAAAGTTGTAGGTTCTGCGACTGGAACAAGTAGTGTTTTAGGTTTAAGACCTGAAGTTCTTAAAATCAATTTAGGTGAGCTTGGGCCTAAGGAAAAGGATCTGGGCGTTTACCAGATTGAGCTCTCCGAAAACTTAGGCGGGGAACTCTTATTGCATGGTCATTTAGTTGAAGACGAGTTGAAACAAAATGTGAGAGTTTTAGTCGATTCATCGGAAAACTTTTCCAAAGGACAAAAGATTAAACTTAAAACCGAGCTGACAAGAGCACACCTTTTCGATAAACAAACCGGAGCAAGGAAAGCCATTTAATGAGAATGTTGTTATTCATACTTTTACAAACGTTAACGGTGCTAGCAACTGCTGCGCCCAGAACTGCGTTTGTTCAAATGTTTGAATGGCCCTGGAAAGACATTGCTCGGGAATGCGAAGCTTACCTGGGGCCTGCGGGCTTCTCGGCGGTCCAGATTTCTCCACCTCATGAACATATCATCTGGAAAAATAATCCTTGGTGGGAACGCTACCAGGTTGTCAGTTATAAAATCCATTCTAGAAGTGGTAACGAAGCTGAATTTAAAGACATGATTAATCGCTGTAAAAAGGCGGGTGTTGATATTTATGCTGATGTCATTGTGAATCACATGACGGGTATTCCGGGCGGGATAGGCATCGCAGGAACCAAATTTTCGCATTATGATTATCCAGGCCTTTACTCAAGAAATGATTTCCATCGCTGTAACCGAAACGGCAACGACGATATTAAAAATTATTACGATCTCTTTGAGCTTCAAAACTGCGAACTTCTAGATTTAGCCGACTTAGCAACTGGATCAGAATACGTGCGAAGCCAGTTAGCTCAGTATATGAATCGGCTTTTAGACATGGGTGTTGCAGGCTTTCGAATAGATGCTGCAAAACACGTTCCTGTCGGTGATTTAGGTGCCATCTTTACGAAGCTTAAAAAACCAGCCTACATTTATTCCGAAGTGATCGTGGCGCCCAATGGTCCCATCAACTACAATGATTATCTCCCTGTGGGTGATGTCACAGCTTATGATTACGGGTACCGTGTGGCAGATGCTTTCCGTCAACGTAAAGCAGGGCAATTAGCTGTAGCCGCTGACGGCTTTATAGCAAGTGATCACGCCATAGTCTTTATGGTAAATCATGACTCTGAACGAATCCCTACGACTTTAACTTATAAC
>JANPPO010000418.1:0-5217 GCA_031428555.1 Bdellovibrionales bacterium
AGGTTTTCTGGCAGATGTTTGTATCAACTGGGAGCAAGAAGTTGATGAGATTGCAAAAGGTAAATCAAAAACTAGAGTTGTAAAGTTTCGTTTACCACCGGTGTTCGCAAGGCAAGGCGGGGCACTCGATAAAATGCTACCGGCATTTCAGGCTGGTGTCGGCGGAAAATTAGGTACAGGCAAGCAGTGGATGTCTTGGGTTCATATACAGGATGTCGTTAAAGCATTTGTTGAAGCTTTAGAAAAAGAAAAGTTTCAAGGAGTTTATAATTTAACGGCACCTGAAGCGATCACAAATTTGGAATTCACAAAGACTCTTAATAAAGTATTGAATCGACCGGGTGGCCCGCCGGTTCCAACTTTTGCACTGAAGGCCTTGTTGGGTGAGATGTCTCAGGTAATTTTGGCTTCTCAAAATGTTAAGTCTCAAAGGCTTGAGGAAGCTCAGTTTAAATTTCAATATCCAACATTAGAAAAAGCTCTGATGGATTTGTTGAAATATCAAAATCAGGGCGAACAATTTTTTGAAGCGAAACAATATTTACCTGTTCAAATTGAAGAAGTGTTCGCCTTTTTCTCTGAGGCTGAAAACTTGGAAAAGATAACTCCTCCAAATTTAAAATTTCAGATCGAAAGTGTTTCGACTCCCAAACTTCAAGAGGGAACACTCATTGATTATAAATTAAAAATTCAAGGTGTGCCGGTTAAATGGCGCACATTAATTGAAAAGTGGAACCCGCCTTACTTGTTTGTCGATCAGGCATTAAAAGGTCCGTATAAATTTTGGTATCACACGCATACTTTTGAAAAGCTAGGCGAGGGTACCCTTATAAAGGATGAAGTCAGATACGTTTTACCGCTGGGTCATCTCGGTTGGCTTGCAGCTTATGGTAAGGTCAGCAAAGATGTTCGCATGATTTTCGACTTTCGTCGCAAGACCGTAGCTGATTCGTTAACGATCAGCTAAGCTTAAAAGCATATGCAATTGCCACTTATCGTTGAATTCAAAGGTCGAGATCGCTTAGAGATTACTTCTTTAAGTCCGTTTAAAATGAAGATTATTGGTTGTGAAAAACTCCATAAAAAATTAGCTGAGCTTAAAAAATCTGAAGGTTCTGATATCGCAAAATGGAAACTTCAGAATGAAAAAGATCATGTCAGCCTAATAATTAATGAAGTGATTTTAAAGTTACAAAATAAGTGGCCTCATCCCTATACCCACGAAGAAGTCTGTCACTGCCGCGTCGTCAGCTTAGAAACTGTCGAGCAGGCTATTTTAAATGGCGCTGACACTCCAGAAATGGTTTCAAAGTGGACAATGGCGAGTACTGCATGTGGTACTTGCAGGCCCGATGTTGAAAAAATTTTGAAATTTAGATTACAAGGGCAATGATTCAATTTTTTTGAAATCCAGAACAAGTAATATTTACCTAATCAAAATATGACAGGTTTCAAAGGCCTGCGTATTTGCTAATCCTAAGCAGCTGACTAATTTTTCAACTTTCACGAGGTGTTCAGTGAAAATGACTATTTTAACTGCTTTTGTTTTTTTTCTTTCGTTAAACCTATCAGCAAGGCCCGCTTATTACGGCATGCTTTTAGCGAATTACCCAGGATCCAGAATTGAACAGGGTGCAAAATGTATGGCGTGTCACAATGGCCGTGCGGTTAATTCTTATGGAAAAGCATTTGTAAACGAATATTCAAAGTTATCGAAGCCGGAAATTTTTAAAAAAATCGGATTACTCGATTCAGATAATGATGGATTAACAAACGATCAGGAAATCATGGAAGGCCGAAACCCGGGCGTTGCTAACAAGTAACTCGGCTTATCATTAAGCAAGAACTGTGGTCGCAGTATTTGCTCATTTTCTAAATCCCAGTTTTCTTAAGCCACTCTAGGATTTGGGCTTTTAATACTTTATTGTCGGCTTGATCAAGTGTTGCACCTGCTGCATAGAGGTGACCGCCGCCGCCCCAAATTTCAGCTAAAGTTAAAACCTCATAGCGACCTTTTGATCTTAAACTAATTTTAGTTTTATCCCTTTCATCCCGAATCATAACTGAGATTTCAATGTCTTGAACATTCATCATTAGATCAACAACATCGCGGGAAGCTTCCGGATCCACTTTATGAGAAATGAAATCTTCCTTACGTAATTCTAAGTAAGCAACTTTGTTTTCGTGGAAATATTCAATTCTTGATAATGCTTGAGCCAAGAATCTTAACTTTTCTGGAGTTTGATTTCCAAAAAGCCTACGATGAATGTCCGTTGGATCGAACTCATACTGCATAAGTTCCGCAGCGATTTGGTGGGACCTCGGAGATTTTCGAATAAAACGAAATAACTGAGTATCAAAAACAATACTGGTATAAAGGCATTGCGCAACTGACGAGTTCAAAGGAATTTTCATCGATTTAATTAAATCGAAAGTCATTTCACCCGTGCTTGCAGCCTGAGTATTAATAAAGGAACTGTGACCTGGGTGCGGACCTTTTTCTAAAACCGGATGATGATCGATAAAAACAACCTGACCATTTTGCGAAGTTTTTGAAAAATTTTGATTAGCCCAACTTGCTAATGGTTCAATCCGTCGACTGTCGTTTGTATCAAAAGCGATAAGTAAATCTCCTGCTGCCGGGGCTTTTTTCGGATCGAAAACTTCAATTTTATCGTAACCAGGTAAGAAAGAATATTTCGCAGGAATTTCATCAACACTAATAAGCCGAGTTTTAAATCCCATTGATAACAAAGCATGGTAGAAGGCGAGCATTGCACCGACGCCATCGCCATCGCAGTCCCGGTGAGTTGTTACCGAGATCAAAGTGCTTCGACGTAAAAGTTCTAGTAAACGATCCAAAAAATCAAAACTCCTAAAAATGCGCCCTTAAAAAATTCTTTAAAAATATTCCACTTCGAATTGCGATCAAAAAATGCTCAAAGCTGGAGAGACCTCAGTGTACCGACAGAGGGCGACTGCTCCAAGAAGACTTGGAGAAAAGCCAGCCTAAAGCAGGGTCCGTTTAAGTTTTGGTTTTGAGCCTTGGCAACCCGCGGGCGTGATTAAAGCAAATAGAATCCATTTAACGAGCAGTTCGCCGCCTTTAACTCAAAGTGTTATTGCGTGAAGACCCATTTCTTGGTAACCAAGTGGGCTCTCTCATAATAGAGGTTTTGAAATGACATCAGACAGACTTCCAATGACAGTACGTGGCAAGGCCCTTTTAGAGGCCGAACTTAAAAGACTTATTCACGAAGAGCGTCCAGCTGTGATTAAGTCGATTGAAGAAGCCCGCTCCCATGGCGATATCAGTGAAAATGCTGAATACGATGCTGCTAAAGAAAATCAGTCAATGATTGAAGGCCGAATTGGTGAAATCCAATTTAAGCTTTCTATGGCTGAAGTCATCGATCCGACTATTATCAAATCCGAGACCGTGGTTTTCGGCGCAACGGTCAGTCTTGTCGACCTCGAGTCCAATGATAAATCGACCTACCAAATTGTGGGTCTTGATGAAGCAGATGTCAAAAAAGGTCTAATCTCTATTCTATCTCCGATGGCGCGTGCGATGATTGGAAAAAGAAAAGGCGAAACCGTTGTCGTGCAGAGTCCAAAAGGTGACCGCGAGTACGAAATCCTTTCATTTGAATTCAAATAATCTGTAAAATAACCCGATGAAGAGAAAAATCAAAGAAACCCTGGTCACAGATCAGCCGGGCCGAAAAGTCATATTCATAGGTCTTATAGTATCCTTAGTACTCGGATTTTTTATTCGAGGTTTAACTAAGCCTGAATTTTTACAAGCCGAACTTAAAGGTGCAGTTTCAAGAATTCATTCATCGACACAAGTGAATTGGGGCCGCGCTACATTTTCTTTGAAAGACGGCTTCTGGCCACGATTTTCAATTCTGATTACAGATGTCAAAATAGTTTCTGAAGAAAGTTGCTGGGGGCAGCCGTTACTTTACGCCCGCGAAGTCGAGCTTCCCATTTCTTTCGTCTCTTTCATTGAGCATGGCCAACCTTTAAAAACAATTTATATTAAAGATTCATTTCTAGAGCTTAGATCTAACTTTGTTTGTGCAAAGAAAAATGAAGTCGCAGTTAAATCGACAGAAGAGAAAGTCCAGGGGATTCGCTTAAAGCCTGTAAAGGAAACCCCAGAAGCGCCGCCGCTGGTTCTGACCGATTTTATTTTTCAGAATTTAAAAGTCAGACAGGTTGATTGGATATTTCCCGATTGGAATTTTAATACGTTCGAACTCATAGTTAAAGAAAATCACCCTTGGTATGCTGAAGTCAGTTCCAATTTTAATATTCCGGATTTAGATGGAATTGATACCGGTGTGGATTTGTTTGCGGTCTATAAAGAATTTCCCGCGCAAGTTTTAGAAGTAAAAGTAAACGGTCACTGGCGAGAAGGCGCTTTCCAAGTCAATGGACTATGGGAGGGAGCTCAAAAAGGTTGGACGTATAACTCAAAATTCAATCACATCCCATTTCAGTTTTTAAAAACTATTGCACAAAGAACAAGAACTCCTTGGAATTGGCCCGATCGGCCGATGTGGTTTTCTTTTTCTACCCAAACAGTGCAGCCTTTTACAGACTGGAAAGCCAGCCAACACTTTGTTAAAAAACTTCAAGTCGAGGGGGATTTAGGTGAACTTGCAATTCCTGATTTGGAAATCAAATCGTGGACACCTTTTAAAGTTTTGCCCTTTGCATTTACGGTTGATCAAGCTGACTTAAGTTCAGTTTTCGAAAAGGATCTGAAGCGCTTTGATTATTTAGGAAGCTTTGGAAAACTTTCGGGGCAGGGGCAGTGGGCCAGTGAAAAAGATGTCTTGTTCACCGGTAAAATAGAGCAGATTGGAATCCCGATTTTTCACAGAGATCAAAAAATGGTGAAGTTGATCAGGTCAATTGATCTACAAGCCGAGCTAAAAAGTGGTCAATGGAAAATGACTTCGCAAAAATGGGAACTCGATCGGGGAGATGTCTCAGGTAATTTAAAATTAGAAAGTAACCAAAATATTTCAACTGGTAGCGTATCACTGAACTTAGACCTCTTAAAGCTTGATTCCGATACACTTCGGTTTATCGAGGTCGTGACGCCCAACTTAGAACTAAACGGGAAGCTGAACGCTCGCTGGAAGAATTCAAAGATATTGGATATTAATGGGCAAATTAAAACTGACCTTTTAGAAAGTCGTG
>JANPPO010000419.1:0-6143 GCA_031428555.1 Bdellovibrionales bacterium
TTATTAACTCCTTTGTTTTCAATCCCGATTTATTACTTCTTGAAAAAATGGGAACGCGTCACAAACGCTCCGGAAATATATATGGATACGGCACGCTATGAATCTGAATGAATATGTAAATAATCCTGACGAGGCCAAAGAGTACTGGGAACGGTATAGACTTTTCTATATTCTCTTGATGATAACGGCACTCCTTTTTATGAGTCGCCTTTGGTACTTACAAATCTTTTCCGGCTCTGAACTTCGGGACTTCTCGGATAAGAATCGCTTAAAGGAAGTTAAAATTTTAGCACCGCGCGGTTTGATGCTTGATCGTGACGGCCAAATCTTAGTTCAAAATCTTTTAGGCTTTGAAGCGGTTGTGCTACCTCAGTACATCGAAAACATGGAAGATCTCAGCAAGCGTATCGGTCAAATTATCGGAATGGCCCCAGAGAGAGTCACTCAACGAATTGTTCGAAGTAAACGAGTCAACGGGCAATTCGGTCCGGTGAAAATTAAAGACGGACTTACACGAGAAGAAGTTGTAAGACTTAAAAAATTACGCCTTGATTTGCCAGGTCTTGAAATCAGAGAAACTATTTTAAGAAACTATCCGCTTAGCGAAAACGGTGCTCAGCTTTTTGGTTACGTTGGTGAAATTTCAAAAAAACAATTACCGATTTTAAACAAAGCTTATCAAGGCAAGCTTCAACTTGCCCAAGGTGATGTGATCGGCAAAAGTGGACTTGAAGAAACATTAGAACTTAATATTCGTGGCCAAGATGGTGTCAGCCTTGTGCAAGTCGATGCTCATGGCCGCGAAACAATGACTTCTGCTTCCCCGTCTATTTATTCTGAATCCTTAAAAAACCAAGAGCCAAGCAGTGGTTATCACGCCATTTTAACTTTGGATAAAGACATTCAGGAAATGGCCTGGAAGACGACACTTCAACACCAAAGAATTGGTGGTATCATCGCCATGAAAACAAATGGCGAGATCTTAGCTTGGACAAGTTCCCCGTCTTTTGATCCAAATGAATTATCGACAAGTATCAGTGCGCAAACTTGGTCAAAATTAATTAATGATCCCTTTAAACCTCTTCGTAATAAAGTCATTCAAGATCACGCTTCGCCTGGCTCGACATTTAAGCCACTTGTTGCGGTAGCGGCTCTTCAAGAAAAAGTGATAACAGAGCACACGCTGGTTGCTGCACCTGGTGTTTTCTATTTCGGCCGAAGACCTTATCACGATAGTTTAAAGGGTGGGCACGGCAATGTGACTGTGTACTCTGCAATTGAAGAGAGTTCGAATGTGTTCTTTTATAAAATGGGTATCGCATTAGGCGTTGATAAAATGTACGACTATATTTCTTCAATGGGTGTTGGCAGCAGAACTAAAATCGAACTCGACCGCGAAGTCCCTGGCCTTATGCCAAATTCAAAATGGAAAAAAGAAAATATCGGCGAAGAGTGGCAACCCGGTGAAAATTTAAGTACAGCAATCGGTCAGGGCTTTGTGACTTCCACTTTAGTTCAGCTAGCTGTCGCATACAATTCCATCGCAACTGAAGGAAAAGTCGTAAAGCCATTTGTTATTCGAAAAATTATTGATCCAGACGGCAAAGTTCTGAAAGAATTTAATCCTACGCAATTGCGCAACCTTCAAGAAAAACAGCCAAACGGAGTTCAAATATCCGCAAAAACTTTTCAAATCGTCAAAGAAGGTATGAGAAGAGTCGCAAACGGAAATAAGGGAACTGCCCGCTTTTGGAAAATTCCCGGCGTCCAGTTTGCTGGAAAAACTGGAACAGCCCAGGTTATGAATTTTTCTGCTGATCAAATTTATTCTAACTGTGCCTCTAGACCCATGCATCAGCGTCATCATGGTTGGTTCATCGGTTACGCACCTGCAGAAAATCCAGAAATTACAGTTGCCGTTTTAGCGGAGCATTCCTGCCACGGAAATACCGGAGCCGTTCCACTCTTCCGCGATGTCGTTCAGGCTTATTTCAAAAAATATCATCCAGAAGTTTTAGAAGCTGGAGTTAAGATGGCAAAAGTAAAAGGTCCAACGGTTGAAAAACCAGTCAACACGGAAGGCGAATAATGGATATTTCTCTTTCATCCGGCGAAAAAAGTTTCTTCCAAAAAATTGATTGGTCTTTGATCGCACTTATTTTGTGTCTTCATGGCTTGGGCCTTATCAATCTTTATAGTGCGACTCATGGACCGCTAGATCAAAATGTAACATCTCTTTTCATTAATCAAATAGTTTGGCTTGGCGTTGGCTGGGGTGTGTTTTTTATTCTGACCATTTTTGATTACAATTTGGTAAGTCGACTTGCGTATCTTATTTATTTCGTCAACTTAGGCGCACTTGTTTTCGTAACTTTTTACGGCAAAGTTGCACTTGGTGCCCAGCGGTGGATTAATTTTGGCGCCTTTCATTACCAACCGTCTGAAACGATGAAGCTTGCAATGGTCGTTGTGTTAGCAAAAATACTTTCACGCTACAGTGTTCATAGTCATGGTTTGGGTTTTCGCCAACTCGTTCTTCCTGGCGCTTTGCTGCTTGTACCTTTTGCACTCGTGGTCGAGCAGCCTGATCTTGGAACTTCGATGATGATTCTATCGATCGCAGTTTCGATGATTATTTTTTGTAAAGTCAAAAAAAGTATCATCGTTGGCGCTTTGCTAGCTGTAGCAATTGCTGCACCTATTGCGTGGAAGTATGTGCTTCACGATTATCAAAGAAACCGTGTTCTAACTTTTATTTCTCCTAACAATGATCCGCGAGGAACGGGTTACAACAGTATTCAATCTCGTATTGCAGTCGGAAGTGGTCAGTTTTTTGGTAAAGGCTATCGAAATGGAACACAGTCTCAGCTTGAATTTTTACCAGAACGTCACACAGATTTTATTTTCAGTGTCTTAAGTGAAGAGTGGGGTTTCATCGGAAGTCTGTTAACAATCGGACTTTTTTGTGCGCTCTTTTATACTCTTGTTAGAATTTCCATGGGAGCCAGGGATAAGTACGGAGCCCTGCTTTGCGTAGGAGTTCTCTGTTATATTTTTTGGCATATGTTTGTTAATATCGGAATGGTTATTGGTCTCTTACCAATTGTGGGCGTGCCATTGCCGCTCGTTTCTTATGGTGGCTCAAGCATGCTAACCACAATGACAGGGTTAGGCTTGATTTCCAGCGTGGCATATAGGCGATATATTTTCTAAACAAGGAGATAACGATGAAATTAGTTACTGCGATTCTTTTGATGGCTTCGCTATTATTTGCTCAGAATTTGGCATTTGCTCAAAATGTTGGAGTTAAAGTTGACGACGTAAATGGTTCTGAAAACACAACGATCGAGATCAAAAAGGGTAACAAAGCTACGACTCCACAATTTGAGATTACTGAAGGCCAAGATAATGTTGAAGGTGAAGCAGCTCCGCTTTTAAAAGAAGCTCGCACGAATTGGACTCGCGCTTGTAGTGACTGGAAGAAGGAATTTAAGGAGTTAAACAAGGAGAATTCAATTCTCTCTATGAACTGCGGTAAGCAGTCTTGCGCGACCCAAGCCATGGAGACAGTTTGCACTTCTAAAGCGACTTATAAATTGAAGGTAAAAGTTAACTAGTTCGATCCTATTTCCTCTGTAGTGCAATCTTAATCGGACGTCTCATTTTAAGACGTCCAAGTTTTGCCAGACTGTCGGCTTCCATCTGACACCCCCCCTCTTAAAACAATACTTAGATAATTTATAGCCCGTTCTGTTTCGAGAACCCAATCATTTCCTACACTTAAAGCTGTGGCACAACCGGTGCAATAATACTCATGTACAAGTGTTGGGAGAAAATATGGATCGAAATAATACATTAATAACTGTCGTTGGTTCATTCATGATTATGGTCGCATTTCAAAATTTCCAGGTTATGCCTGAAGATCTTATGGGACTTCAACCTGTAGATGAAAGCTTACGCGAAGTACACGCAAGAGAACTACTAGGTTCTCAATATAGAAAAAGCAATGCTGCTCAAAAGTCTGATTTAGGCGATCTTCACTTTAAACTTTACCAAGAAGTAAGATCTCAATTAGCACCACAACATCGCGCTAAAGCTTTTCGCTTAACTCAAGCTATCTTACGTGAAAGCGCAAAGTTTGGTTTTGATCCTGTGTTTGTTGCCGCGATCATCAAAACAGAATCAAGTTACAACCCGCTTTCAATTGGCGGAGTTGGTGAAATTGGACTTATGCAAATTAGACCAGAAACAGCTTTCTGGATCACAAAGAAATATAAGATCAATTTTAACAATGCGAACGAGTTAAAAGATCCAGTTAAAAACGTAGCAGTTGGAGTAGCTTACCTTGATTACTTAAGAAGTAATTTTCCTGATAAAGCTTACCGATATATTGCTGCGTACAATATGGGTCCAAAAAATGTTCGTAAACTCATTGCTCAAAATAAGAAGCCAAAAGTTTATTCGACACATATTTATCGACACTACAAAGAAATCTATGCTCGGTTAACGAATAAACTTGTAAACACAGATGCAGTATTAAGCGCTCAAAATTAGCTTAAATGCTTCGTGATGAAATCTGTGATTGTTTCTTTTGGATGATTTCCAACAAGCTGACCAATTTCTTGTCCGCCTCTGAATAAGATCATCGCTGGAATACCGCGAATGCCATACTTCTGTGGAGTTGCATGGTTTTCATCAACGTTGATTTTAACAACTTGGATTTGTCCTGCCATCTCTGTGGCGATCTCTTCAAGCTTAGGTCCTAATGCGCGACAAGGTCCGCACCACTCTGCCCAAAAATCGACTAGTACGGGTTTTCCTGAATTAAGAACTTCTGCTTCAAAAGTTTTATCTGTAACTGCCTGACTTGAACTCATATAAAAGAGCCTCCGCTTTTAATTTAGCATTATCTTTCTAATTCATCCCTCTTTTTTGAACAAAGCTTTCACATATTCTCGACGCAAAACATCCTGATCTTTTAACTCTGTATCGTCCATATCCTTTATAAGGTCTTTGAGACGAAGCTTTGCCTCTCTGCGTTTAATAGAAGCCAGCTGTTGAACCGGAATACTTTTCATATATTCCTGGTATTTCTTATTTCGGGCTGAATCCTGAATGGCTGGAGGATTTAGACTCAGATCAGGCTTATTCTGCAAAAGATTTTCAAGTTCATTCATCAGCGGATCTTGCTGAGAATTATTGAGTGCAAATGTGTTCGCATCGATGCTGTTTTTCAAATGATTGGGATCATCATTTTGATTCGATATTTTGCCACCGGTATTTGAAGAAGAGTTCTCATCTGAACTTTTATTTAAAGGAAAAAGTGGTCCACTATTTTCAGAATTGCGACCGCCCTTTGGATTTTGTAAACCATCGCCTGATGGATTGAAGTTGCCAAAAATATTCTGCTGTTCGGAATCTGAATCAGGACTGCCTTTTAGTGAGCCCGCTTCATCAGCCCCGGATGATCCATCAATGTTAGATTTTCCACTCTTGTTATCAGCTGAGCCTGCTCCACCAATTTTGGATTTAGCTTCTTCACTGCCCGCTGCCCCGCCCAGTCGGCTCTTCGCATCTTGATTTGCGCCCGAGCCTGATAGTTTAGACTTTGCATCCTGACTTTCACTTGATCCTGATAGAATAGATTTCGCATCCAAACCCGAAGCGCTTCCACCAATTTTTTGATTTGCTTCCTGAGTTTTCCCGCCGCCACTGACGAAAACAGATTCAGTTTCTGTACGAGTTGAAAAGCTTGTACTTTCTTTGTTGTTCGAATTACCTGCATCAGGAGACATGTTTTTAATTAATTTATCGAGTAGTTGATTCGTGTCCAAGCTACCTAACTGAGCTAAAACCTGAACAAGCTTTGTTGGCTCAACTGGATACTCAAGCCCCACATCCATCCTAATTTTCAAAAGCTCGGTCGCCTGAGGTTTCGCATTTGGATAAAATACGAGAACACTTTGGCCATCCCAACGAACAGACTCACGAAGTCTGCGGCCGACATTGGCCGTCGAAACTTTAGCTGTTCGACCTTGAGCGACAATAATTTGCGGATTAAACGAAAGCAGTTGCTCGGCTAGAGAGAACTCGCTGGTGATACCGACGACATCAAAGCCAATTTTTTTCAACATCAGCTCTAC
>JANPPO010000420.1:0-6430 GCA_031428555.1 Bdellovibrionales bacterium
GCCCAAAGTAGTATTCCTGTGAAAGCAGCATAAAGTGGCGTGAGTCCCAAAATAGAAAAGCTTTCAACCACTTGAACTGCCTTATCCTGCGTAAGTAAGTGTGAACCGGTTAAAATTTTTCCTAACCAGCAAATCAAAATCGTTACAGGTACCACACCAGAGATATTTCCAATGACCGCCGCAACTTGAGTTCTGATAGTGTTTACGATTTCATCGATCAAATCCTCTAAGCCTTCTCTATTTCGAATACCTTGCATTTTTGCTGCTAATGCCGGAGCTGTCACAGAAGATTGTTTTGTAGCTAACGTAAAATTACTGAAATGAATAACTAAGAAGCTTACAGAGTAATTGATACTTGCGAAAAATCCGCCGAAGAAACCCGTTAGCCCCAAGAAGTACAAAAGAAACTTCATGATTGTTGTAAAAGCTGTAATAATACCGCCGCCAACGGCGCGCTTAATCATGGTCTTATACTCAGCTTGAGTTCGCGTAATATAATGTTCGCCCGTTTCAGCTGTTCGCTCGACAATCTTTCTGGCAAGCAAAGAAAAAGTCTGGCTTGCTAATGAAAAGAGGCTTCTTCTTTCAAAACTATCATTTACCAAAATCTCCAAAAATGTCGAAAGCGACAATGGATCCATATTTTTTTGCTGCAAGATGAAAATTATATTGTGAACTCGCTTTAATAAAATCTCTAATTTTTCAATTTGAAATACAATTTGAATACTGACGCCAAAATCATCTAAGTGTTGTTGCACTTCCGAAAGGGAATGAAAACAATCTTCAACCTTTTTTTCTACTTGTGATCCGATAACAGATTTAACAACAGAATCTTCTTCATTTAAATACTTCTCAATAGTTCGTCCCAGAACGTAGAAAGAAATTTTACGATAATCTTTTTCGGCTAATCGTTGTCTAATTTGTGGACTAAGCCCTAATCCTTGAAGTTGAATTGAAAGCAAAGCCAGCGCTTCCTTGGCATCTTCTTTTAAGGTATTCCAGTTCTGCTCCTCGGGTGCAACTTCATAGAAAAATAGCTGCTCAATTTTTTCAAATGTTTGTGCATCTAGCTGCTTAATCCACTCGAGATCTCTTTGATTCTGAAAGTTTTGAGTAAAGATATAAGACAGCTCATGCTCTTTAGGAACAGCGGGTAAAATGACGCTTTGTAAACGATCAATAAATTCAGATGTAAAAGAATCCTGGCTTGAAACTCCGGTTTCAAGAAATAACTCTAGACCATGAGTATCACGCATTATTGATCGAAGCGTTTTGGCGACGCTTCTTTTCCACTCTGGATTTCTTTCAAGAATTGATAGCAAATACTGAACGCGCTTTGCCTGAGTAGCGCCCGTCTCAAAATCTTCAGCCTGTTTAAATAGCCCTTCGCGCCGAATCCATTCGAGTAGATCAAAGAACCAAGAAGTTCTGACTCTAATTTTAGCCTCGGGGCTCGGAACATGAATTAATAATTGATCTAAGTCTTTACGGTGAGTTTTCGATAGCTTAAGGCGTGACCAGATAATACTTTTCATCGACTATTAGCTTATTTACAGATATCACAATGCGTGAGAAGTCTGTTAAAAACTGGACCTTTTTCACCGTGAGGTTCCGTTTAGAACTTTTTTAGGATGGCCAATGGATCTAGCTCAATATGCATTGAATACAGAGATCGGAACCGTTTACCTAGTCGCTTCCAAAAAGGGCTTAAAAAGTGTTTTATTTTGCAAACAATCCGTTCCAATGCTTTCGAAACTTGGCTTATCAAATGAAGTAGAAAAGAACCTAAGTATCGCTGCTACTCAGTTGGAAGAATACTTAAGGGGTAAAAGAAAGAACTTTGAACTGAAACTAGATGTCGAAGGAACACCTTTTCAACGACTGGTTTGGAAAGAGCTCGCCAAAATACCATTTGGCAAAACTTTATCTTACAAAGATGTTGCAAAGGGAATTGCTAATCCTAAAGCGGTTCGTGCTGTTGGAACTGCAAATGGCCGAAATCCACTTTGCATCATTGTTCCCTGCCATAGGGTGATTGCTGCGAACGGAACTTTGGGTGGCTACATTGCGGGCCTAGGCGTTAAGAAAAAGCTATTAGATTTAGAATCCGCTAATGCTTTGTAGTATCTCTTCTATTTTCGATCGATTGAATAACCGCTGAAGCCTTTTCGTGAAATCGCTTAAAGCTTTTTGATCTACTGGTTAACTTTTGTAAATACTTACTAGTTACAGGACTGCGGAAAAGATAAAAGATTAGATAGGCGATTGCTAATGGTCTTAATGACAGCCAAATAATTCGACTCAAATCAGTTTCAATCTGCCAAAGAAAAATAACCATCAATACAAAACTAAAAATAAATAAGGGATTAAAAGTGTCTCTTAAGGCTTTTTTCCATATGCTATTTTCTACCTTTGAGCTGGGACCAGGTAAGACATATTCAAATTTCAGGGTTTGAATAGTCCACTCTTTCTTTTTGAAAAAGCTAAAAAATACAACAAGCCATGCAAGACAAACTTTAATGAATATTACAGTTAGAACAAAGCCGATAATGAATTTTTCCGCAAACGGATATTCGTTCAGATTTTTTTCTCGGTAAAACTCTAACATTCTAAATAAATCAAAACCAAAGATTAAAGTGTAAGTTATCAAGGGCTGAATGAAGGACCAAAATGACAATAGCGTTGCTCCCAAAATTTGACCAAATAAATTCATTCCGCCAATCAACGTCCCAAGCCAAAACAAAGTACCCTGTGATAGGATAGAAAGCATTGGACCTAACTTTTGCCCGGCAGGAGAAAGGGACTTCAATACCGCTACAATTCCTGAAATTTCAACCGTGGAAGAGCGTGGCAAAAGGTCTTTGTTCAAAGAGTTCGCCAATACATTAAGTTGGTAGAGCGACAGAAACTGACCGGTCATGGGGATTTTAAAACCATGTCCGATTGATCCAAATATTATCTCTACAAGGCTTAAATGGGTTGCCCTAGTTAACTCCTGATCGGTAATGGATTCTTTATAAGACAGATTGTCCATGTTGACCATGCTACTTTCTCGCTATTAAATCAGCAACAGACAACTCTTCCTCGGGGCTCAAATGAACATTTTAAGTGTGAATACTGGTATTCCTCAAAGTTATACTTTAGGTGACGTCTCATTAGAAACTTCAATGGTCAGAACTCCTCAAAAGAAAATCCTTGTCGAAAAAAGTCGAGTCATTGGTGATATTTTTAAAGGGGCCCACATCCATGGAGTGCTGGAAGCTGTAGTTTACGCTTTATCTCTTGATCGTTACACTTACTGGTCAAAATTTCTTGGCTATGAAATTGGAACAGGATTTTTTGGCGAAAATTTATCAGTTGATGTTCTTCGCGAAGAGGAAATATTCTTAAATGATGAATTTGAAGTCGGGACAACCTTACTCAAAGTGACAGGCCCGCGCTATCCTTGTAATCGACTCAATTTTGTATCTGGTAATAAAGCGACTCGCGACCATTTTGCCGAAAAAGCTTGGCCTGGAGTCTATTTTGAGGTGCTCCGCGAAGGAGAAATCAAAGCTCAAGATAAGCTCCTACTATCGAAACGATCTCAGAGTAAAATTAGTGTTCTCGATTTATTTTTAGCCCTTAGATCGGTCGAAAAAAGAGAACCCGTAAGTGATAAAATTAATGAAATCCTAACTAGCAGTTATGTTTTGGAAAAGTATAAAAATAAATTGAAAAAATTTTACAACTAACATTTTAGAATCTCACCTGTATCCAAATTTACGTTTGGATCTAAGAGATCGTCAATTTGTAGTCGCTTACAAAAAGGCATAAGCGCTTCTTCTTTTGATTTTTCAATGCCAATTCGGATAACCAAATCCTCATCCCATGTTTGCTTTCCCATAAGATCCCAGAAAAAGGCATCATGAGGTTTATATCCTTTTTCAATAGTTCTTGAAATAAATCTGTAGTGGATAAGTTCGGGGACAAACAAGCTCCAATAATCTCTGTGCCCTTCACTTCTCTTTCGCGCCGTTAGAAACCAGTAGGCAGTGCGCTGATTTCTCATCTCTTCATTAAATACTCTGGATATGAGTGTGGCGATTCCGTTTAGCTTAGGTTGAAACTTATTTGAACCCCAGAAAGGCTTTGCTTTCACATTCGCAAAGGTCCAAAAGGGCAAATCCTTCCACCGGATCACACCAACGAAGGATATGAGCTTGCCTTCCCAAAAAGCACCTAGAATGTAGCGATTAGGTTGCTCAAAATAGGTGTTCACATTTTTATTGAAAATGTCATCGTAAGAGTCCTTCTTCTGAAGTCCCATTACTTTTCTATGTTGTAAATTAATTTCGATTATTGAACTTAAGTCAGAAGCTGTTAACTTTTTTGTTTCTAAGCGGCTGTTATCATTCATACTTTACTTAGCTTTGCGGTGTGAACTTTCACTACGTAGTTTGAATTAGGAAGTTTTTTACAGATCCGTTCAAATATGAAGTCGAAACGATACCAAGTGCCTCACGTTGTTTAAAATCATAATCACAGCTGTTCATAGTCTCCTGGCAAAACTTGGACATGATTTCATCGTTCGTAAAATAGTATTCTCTTTGAATTCTATTTTTACTTAATAACTTCTCACTGGATGAAAGTAGAGTGCCTTCGCTTCGGTACTTGGCTAGAACGCTCTCTAATTTATCTAAGTTAACCCAGAGTGGAACGCTTTGACGATACTGATCGTAAGACATATTTTCAGGGAGTGAAAATACGACCTTAAAATGACTAGAACTCTTAAGGCTTTTGCTGAATGAAAACGCTCCAATAAACCCTAAAATACCCAGCCCATATGAATACTTCAAAATACTTCTACGTGTCACAAGCCACCCCTTCCCATGATTATACCTTTAATTTTTCTCCATCACCAATAAACTACTGAATTTAAGGCCGAATATGTCCCAAAATTAGACCTTGATACTAGTCTTAAACGCGGCCAAGATTATTTAATGAATTCCCGTTTTGAGACACAAAATTATTGGTTTCAGCTTCCTGATTCCGCTGCGATAGATGCCAAAAAAGCAGTAGCTTATTTAAATCAAAAGCCTTGGGTCGATTATGCTGAATACGGAAATGATTTTGGTGGTTATTCAGGAATCGGCCTGACTTCAAGATCCAATAAGCCAGAGCATGTAAATGATTCTGTTGAAGTCCTTCAATCCGTCGGGAGTTTCGAAAAAAGCCTTGCCGAGTTTGATTGGCAGTCAATTTCAGTTTGGAATCAAAATGTAAGCGAATACATGGAAACTATCTTTAATGAATTAAATCTAAAACCACTACGCGCTCGTTTTTCAAAAATGCAGCCTCGGAGTACAGTACCTCGTCACATAGATGATTTTTCGGAAAATGTCACACGTGTCCACTGGCCCATTGTAACTGATGATAAAAATATTTTTTGTTTCTATGCAGGAAATAAGTTAGTTGAAAAAGTGCATATGCCTGTCGGCAAGTGCTTCGCCATAGATTCAACAGTGCCGCATGGTTTTTTTAACTTTTCTAAGGTAACTGAAAGAATTCATTTAGTTATTAACTTTGGCATGAGCTTTCAAGAATTCAGAGAATGGATTAAAGTAAACGACCTATTCAAAAATCCTGTATTCCAAAAATCTTAACCAAAGTAATTAAGGAAAAAAGTTTGTATGTCTAAATCTAATTTGGCAATGAAGCTAACTCGAGAACATCTTCCACTTTTTAAAGTTTTGCCTCGTCAGCCAATTGATATCCAGGAATTGCAGCGCCAAATTAAACAATATGGTTTCGACGATTACTCTAAATACATCGATTTAGATGCAAAAGGTGAATATATGCACCTGTGCAATCAGTATAACGAAACTCACACTCGTTTTATTAACGACGAAGAAGCGCTTAAGGCCCGAGGTCAATACAATGGCCAAATGTATCGCCAACTTGCTCTCACTAAATTTGATCATGTAACTTACCCAAATGTTAATTTTACGGAAGCAATTACAGATAAAAGAAAAGCGATACGTGCAGCTACGGCTCGCACTTCACCGAATTATTTGCCACAGCTAGACGAAAGAAACTATTGTATCCCGAATGAAAACGCCAAAGGAATGCTACTTGATATTTTAAATTCTTTTAAAGCTAAGTTCACGCGGGTTAGATTAGCAGTTCTTATGCCCGGCTTCGAGGGCAAACCTCATATTGATTACAATACAGACTATTCAATTCGCGTTCATATTCCAATTTTCACAAACGAAAAAGCGACCTTTAGCTACGTGACTGAAACTGGTACGACAACTGAACATATGCCCGCTGATGGAAGAATGTGGTACGTGAATACTGGCTATACTCATTTTGTTTCAAATACGGGTTCAGCGCCTCGACTTCATATTGTTGCTAACCTAGAGAGCCAGGAAGATCTTTACGAATAACG
>JANPPO010000421.1:0-1796 GCA_031428555.1 Bdellovibrionales bacterium
TTTTGCAGCTACGAAGATTTCATAAAATCACCTTAGTGGACTTAAAAAAAATGAATGTTGCGATTTCCCGCGCTAAATATTTCGTTATCACTGCAGATCACAACCCTAATATCTGGATGCTTGATAAAGAAGATCTGAATCTAAGACTCAAGCCTAAAGCTGTTCAACTTTCGTTATTTGATCAACCGTCGGGAAGCGAAATATGATTCAGGCAAATTTTGAAAAGAATTTTGATAGCTGGCGTGAAACCGCAAGAAATTTTATTTTGAAGGGAACTCATCCTAACGAAATCAGTTGGGATCAGGAAGAGCTTTCGTTTTTTTCCACGGCAGAGCAAACAAATACAGCCGCGAAGCCCATGCCGATCAAGAATTTAACCGTGCCACCAGATTTCATATCTCTTGCAAGTAATGTTTCTTATGCACGTGATAGTGATCGTTGGGATTTGATTTACAGAATTCTGTATCGATTACAGTTTGAAAATTCAAATTTACTTAAGATCAGTATTGATTCGGATATTCAGCGCGCAGAACTTTTAGAAAAATCAGTCAGACGAGATATCCACAAAATGCATGCTTTTGTTCGTTTCAAAAAAGCAGAGATCGATGGCAAAGAAGTTTACGTAGCCTGGCATAGACCTGAGCACTTAATTGTTCGCCCTGGAACAACTTTTTTCGCTAGAAGATTCGGCGACAAACCTTGGTCGATTTTTACTCCCGACGAATCTGCTCATTGGAATTTATCCGAGCTAACTTTCGGACCCGGCATGGCACAAAAAGATTTTGTCACAACTGATTCGTGGGACGACGTTTGGAAAACCTATTACAAATCTATTTTTAATCCCGCCCGAATTAAAATCAAAGCCATGAAGGCTGAAATGGCGCCAAAATATTGGTCCAGCATGCCAGAAACAGAACTCATACACGATCTCATACGGGAAGCTCCCCAAAGATTGCAAAAAATGGTAGCTAATCAAAATCAATCAGCCCAAGTTGATTTATTATTATCTTTAAGTGAATTAAAAGAAAAATCAAAAACTTGTACCGCATGCCCGCTTTTTGGGAAGGCAAATCACACCGTTTTTGGAGTTGGACCTGAAAACGCCAGTATCATGATTGTAGGTGAACAACCTGGAGACCAAGAGGACTTGGCCGGCTTACCGTTTATCGGCCCAGCCGGTGAAATTCTAACAGAAGCTTTAGAAAAAGCCGGGCTTCTTAAGGCGGATCTTTATTTAACAAACGCCGTTAAACATTTTAAATTCACTCGCGAAGGCAAGCTTCGAAAACATCAGAAAGCATCTGGAAGTGAAATGCACGCATGCAAGCCTTGGCTTGAAGCGGAAATTGCAAAAGTGAAACCAAAAATTATTATTGCGTTAGGCGCAACTGCGGCGACCGCGATCATCGGGCGCTTACCCAAAATTTCTTCTGAACGAGGTCAAGTCATCTCTAATTTAAGTGTCGCACCGGCAGTCATAATCTCGTGGCATCCAGCTGCGATATTAAGATCAGCAAGTGATCAGGATTCGGCTCAACGATTTGATCAGCTTGTTAGCGATCTAGTTCTAGCGAAAATAAATGTCGATGCATGTTAATGCTACTCAAGTGCTAAAAAACCCTAGACGCTAGGTATATGAATTTTTTTAATCAGACAGATCTTTGGATAGCGAATTGGAAATGGACTCTTATCTTAGCAACTTCGTTGTTCAGCGTGGCGCTTGCCAAATTGCTATATAAAGTTATAGCTCGAGTACTTTTAACAGTAAAAACGCGTACTCAAGCTGGTTTCTTTCA
>JANPPO010000422.1:0-2361 GCA_031428555.1 Bdellovibrionales bacterium
GACTGAAGTTGACCGTATTGGTCAAAAAAAGGCTGCTCAAATTATTCTTGATAAATACTTATTAGATAAAACGTTAACCAAAGAAGAACGTCTTCTTGGTTTCATTATGCGCGCTCAAGTTAGCTACGATAATGGCCAAAGTGCACAGTCAATTTTAGATTTCGCAAAAGCGGCTGCTGCTTACCAAGATCAAGGCTGCACGAAATCTGAAGATTGCGCGAAACTTCAAAAAACAATGAAGTATTATGTAACGGAACTTCACCGCTCTAAAAAACTGAAACCAGATGCGGATCTTCTAAGTTCTTATAGCATTTACGTAAAGACCTTCCCGGAAGATAAAGAGATGATCACTCGTGCAGCTCAAACTGCGATGGAAGTGGGTCACTTTACAGTTGCAGTTCAATACTACCGTAAAATCAGCACAAACTCGGACTTCAGTGAAAAAGAGCGCAATGAAGCTTTATTAAATGAAGTTGCCGCAGCTGAAAAGTCGAATAACCCACAAGTTAAAAAAGACAGTTATGTCTACTTCATCAAGCATTCTTCTGATGATGTGAAAGTTTACGAAGTAAAGTACCAACTAGCTTACCTTGCTTATACGCAGAAGCAGTACAAAGAAGCAGCTAATTCATTTTATAGCCTAGCTAAAGAGAAAAAAGGAAAGCCAGAGCTTCGAAAAAAATCTGCTGACCTGTCTTTAGATAGCTTAGCTCAATTAAAAAACGACAGTGAACTAGAAGAGCGCGCTTGGGAATACGCTAAGATTTTTCCAGCAGCTGCAAAAGAATTTGAAACGTTGGCGCGAAAAGCACTTATGAACCAGGTTGCGATTGTTGCTAATAATAAAAATTCTGGTTCAGCTGACTACCGCAAATTCTTGAATAGAACTTGGGAAGCAAAGCTTACGACCGCAACTCCTGAAGAAAAAATCCTATTCTATTCGAATGCTCGAGTTCTCTCTTTGAAACTTGATGACCAGGAAAGCTACTTAAAAGCTCAACAGCTGTTGTTAGCTCAACCCACTTTAAGTGAGCCTAAGAAACAAGAAATTTACGAAGGCTTAACTGCTTTTCACGAAAAACGTTTAGATTTCAAGCAAGCTTACAAATGGGCTTTGAAAATTAGTAATCCTAAAACTCAAGCGAAAGAAAATGAATTTCGTTTAGGAACTTTAGCTGACTTAGCTCTTTTAAATCCTGAACGCCATTATAGAGCCGCTTTAAAATTGGGCTTAAGTGATGGCAAGTCACTCGTAGTTCGATCTCGATTAATTGCATTGTCTTCGAATCCAGTAGCAGAGTTAAAAAGGCATGCGCCCGAGTTAAAACGTCAGCCTCAACTATTTAATGATATGGTTCTTTTGGTTTACGCGCGAACTGGAAACGGCAAAGCTTTGTCATCGTTGCTTGCAACTAAAGAGTTGCGATCAAGATCAGCAGCAAGATTTTTAACAAATCAAACTGTCTACGACCGCATTCTACAGCTCAAAAGAAAATTAGCTGCTTCTCAGATGAACTCATATGCTCCAACCGCTTTACAAAGAGGCACAACCGAGAGAGCGAAACTATTAGCTCAAGCTGATAGCTTACTAAAAGAAAGTCTTCAGCTCAAAGATATTACCGCTCAGATGATGTCGCTTGATATGATTGCAATTGAAAACAACCGCTTCTTTAAAAACTTAAGCCAGATTCCACAGCCTAAGGGTTTATCTATTGCACAAGAGGCTCAGTATACAAGAATCCTTGATTCTAAAATTAGACCTTACATGACGAAGGCAAGTTTAGCCGAACAAAAGCGACAAGAGATCTGGTCTTATTCAAACGCGCTCGTGGAATTGATTAACGATTACACTCAAGCACGACCTGAAATTCAGAAGCTCATGTCACGGCAGGTCGTTTTGCTTTCTCAAGTTTCTGGCGATGGTCCATTGAAATATAACTTACAAAGTGCGCTTTCAGCTTCTTCAATTTCTCCGAAGGAACTTGCTTCTGCACGAAGATCTGTTTCTGAAAATCCTGAAGATACTAAGCAAATTGAAAATTTGAAAAAACTCGAGACGAAAATGGGCCATCCACTGATGCCCGCTTACTTGGGTGCACGTTTAAACCATTTACAGAAGGAAAAGAGCCTATGAAAAACTCAATTCTGATGGTCTCTCTTTTGCTACTTACATTAATGTCGGTAGGAGTAGCTTCTGCTACCGAAACTGGGACAAAGAAGAAGGGGAATTCCACTGCGAAACTGGGGACATCATTTCAATTCGATGGCTCTACATTACGGGGAAAATACCAAACATCTCTTGGAACAAGTGCAACGGTAGAAAACGATAAGTATCTTGATGATCTTTTAGGTGGTCGAAAA
>JANPPO010000423.1:0-4071 GCA_031428555.1 Bdellovibrionales bacterium
ATATGAACAATTTCTTTTTTCTTGGTTTACTGGATTGAATAACGCTTATAATTTTGCAAATTACTATGAGTCTTCAAAAAAGCTTTTACCTTTCTCACACTTTAGGCTGCTTGCCCTTGCTATAAAGAATAAAAGAACAGCTGATTCAATTAGTCACGGCCATCTACGTATTATACTAAAGTCCCTTCCTGAGAAATCTCAAAATTATCTGATGAGTCGTTGGGTAGGGGTGGTAGAAATACCAGCGAAAATTGATTTTTCCCCACTCACTGCGACGCTTAGTTATATGGGTCAAATAGTTCAGCTTTCGGACGGGAGACTTGAAATTAAGTTAATCAAGTTACTGAATAAGCAAAATGAGATATGTACTGATTTTGTTATTGCTGAACTTTATCCAGGCGAATCATTTTCTGAGGATAGTTTTAACAAACTTAGAGCCTTATTAGTACGTCTCGAAAAGAAGATTCAGTCTCTTATAGGTCACCACAAGTGCTTCAAGTTATCCAAAGATAAACTCAGCATATTAATCAACCTTGGCTAATGAAATTAATCCTCATTAATAATGCCGATTCGGCGTCGGGGAATATCTGGAGACTCCATCAGCTGTCGAATTGCATCAAAGACCGCCTTAAATTGGGAGTCATATTTTTTTTCAAGATCTGAGAGTCTTCTTGCAAGATTTTGATTTGATAAAAGCATTTCACGAATCTTTACGAATGTCCGCATGATTTCAATCTTTGAGATGCCAATTTGGCATCTCAAAGATTCTGCCTCATTTTCAGTAAGTTGAAACATAAGGTCAGCAGGAAGCCGAATTTGATTCCGACGAACAGCTCGATTTAGAGTCCCTGTTTTAACACCGTAAAGACTGGCTAAATCGAAATCCAACATAACTCGAAGGCCTCGAACAAAATATATTTTTTTGCTAATTTGAGCTGGCGTAAATTCTATCATTCTAAGTGAGCTATCAAAAGCTAGGCCTTTGATTTTTCAATCAAATTACATTTGACGTCCTAAAAGCAATGGACTGATCCGACGGACGGGCACAGATGCAGACCCGACTTAGCTACCCTCGACTAACCCATAGTCCTGCTTAAGCACGACTAGTCTTCAGTCCCCAAGACTAAGATCTCAAAAAGTTTTAACTTCGCTCATCTCTTTAAATTCATTTCGCGAAATATTCCAAGACTATGGTCCAGGAAATATACCGACGTTGGTCTAGATGATATCTGACTAAGGTCCAGTTTCACTCGACTAGCCTCAAGTCTGCCCGGACCTAGCCGAAAGGTAAGTAAGTGAATGATGAAACTCTGATGAGTCAGATGAGTTCGAGAGATTTAAAAGATTTGACGGTCCTTTAAATGTCGCTTGTAGAACGAATCAAACCCGGGGAATTAGTCACCAACGTATCAACTGCGAGTGAGCTGAGAGTAGGTTCGAGGCTCACTTGTTTAACAAAACGCAAATCCAATAGAGGTTTGCAACTTTTTCGGAGGTTCCCGTGGGAATGAGAATTACAACTAACGTGGCTGCATTAACTGCGAGCAAAAACATGATGGGTAGCCAATTGTCTATTCAGAAGTCGATGGCGCAACTAGCATCTGGTTCACGCATTACGAAGTCTGCAGATGATGCTGCGGGTTTAGCAATCAGTGAAAATTTAAAATCACAGATCAGAAGTTACAGCCAATCAAATCGAAATGCGAACGATGGTATTTCTCTTATTCAAACTGCTGAAGGCGGGATGTCCGAAATTTCAAATATATTAACTCGTATGAGAGAGCTTGGTATCCAAGCGGCTTCAGATACGATTTCAGATAAAGAACGCGTGATGGTCGACAAAGAGGTTCAACAGTTAAAAGCAGAATCTCAGCGTATCGCGATGACGACTACTTTCGGTACACAGAAATTGATCGACGGCTCTGGCGATACATTCGATTTCCAAGTGGGAATCTATAATGACGACTTCAACGACAGAATTTCCTTTGCTTCAAGCGGAGTGAATGTACAGTCTTCTGAGTTGGGAATCGACGATTTCGATTTTACTTCTAAATCAGGTGCACAAAGTGCCTTAGAAACTTTAGATGCGGCTCAATCACAAGTGAATGGTCACAGAGCAACACTAGGTGCATTGCAAAATCGTTTGCAATCAACAATTGATAACACAAACACAATGCACGAGAACTTATCTGCAGCAAATTCTCGAATTCGTGATACTGACGTGGCTTTGGCTTCTTCAGAGATGACTCGAAATAATATTTTGCTTCAGGCTTCGACTGCGACCTTGGCTCAAGCGAACCAAGTTCCATCGCTAGCGCTTAAGTTAATCGGCTAATTTTAATATTACAAAAAAATTAAGGTTACATGAAACGAGGGCCGTTCTCCGACGGCTCTCGGTACCAAACCTACCCGGTCGTGATCAATTCCAACACTTTGATTGCGGCCGGGGTACTTTTTTTAAGTTCGTTCGGAGGATTAGTTTTTGGTTTGAAGAATTCTAATAGCGAAATTGATGTCTAAAGAAGAGTCCGTTGTCACCAAATTCAGAAGCCCTGAATTCAGATGTAGTCACTACATCAGCAATGTGGACAGAATCTTTCAAGAATGCTGGAACTTGTTCAGCAGAATAGTTCGAGACATAATCAAATTCACGCTTACTATCAGACACTGCATAAATACGATAAAGAATTGTCTCTGGCGCAATGCTAGAGAAGTCATTTCGGACATCATGTTCACTTGTCGAAAAATTTAAACTGTTGTTTGGAACAAAGAAAATTTGTCTTGGAGAAACGCGATTTGAAATTGTAATCCCTTTAGCATCAACTGCAGCCATGTCACTGATCAAAAGTTCTTCTGGAAATTTCGAAATTCTCCTAAATATTCTGTGCACAAGCTTTTGGCCGAAATCATTTCCGATAGGAACAATGTTCGACATGGGATACTGGAAGAAATTATAATTCTTTTGCTGCCCATACAAAGAAACAAGAGCTGATACATTCGCACTTCTTGCGCCATCGCGAAGAACCTTGAGTGCAAGACCCGGAGCCACCGCTCTTTTATCTGTAGGCTTATAAGTTAATGATAAGCGTAAAATACCGCAGTCAGCACCGGCGAAGATTCCAGTATACTGATTGTTTCTTGATACGATACGAACTTTCGCAACAGCCGCTCGGGCGTGCAAAAATTTTTGCCAGCCAGCTGGCGAAAAGTCAGAAAAATTCTGACCTTTTGTTGTAAGTGTCTGTCTTGCAAGTCCCACTAATTGTGGAACTCCAAATTTTTCGTAATCTGGCATTTGCTTGTATTCAGTATTTTGAATCTGCTGCCAGATTGCCGATTGTTTTTCGCAAGCGCTAAAAGCCTCGTAATTCTGCGGCAGGTTGCTTGGAATATAGGCCGTACTTTTTTGAGGCTGAGCTAAAGAAGAAGCGCTTATAAGTAAAGTTCCTAAAGTCGTTATCAAAATTGATTTATACATATTGTCGCTTCTCCTTTCCTTTTTTTAGTCTATTCATTCCATGGGCTAAATGCTGTATCTAAACCTTGAACTTTTGATTTTAGCTGAGGCATGTGACGCACAATAACTTGAGCCATCGTTCCTTCTGCATCAATCCAATCAAGCCCGGATTGCGTGTAAATTTCTTTTCTGTAGTCAGTTGTAAAGAAGCGGTCAGCCATTAATCTTCTCGAAGCCATTAGAATGAAGATTTGGAATTGAGTTTCTCCGAATCCGAAATTTTTTGGTCGAACTTCTTCAGCTAAAGTGCCAACCAGTAGATCAATCATTTCTACGTTATCTTGACCTGATGAATCTTTGCCATAAACGCGGTTGAATTTTTCTAAAATTGCTTGGCGCTTAGCAGTCATAGGCTCATTAGCTGGGAAAAAATCTTTATATGACTTAATTGGCTTTAAGTTGATAGCTCGTCGAAATTGGTTATAACGAGGAACTCCTCTTTCGCGATCACGAAGAACATCAACCATGCCTAAATCCATTGGACGTTGACCAGGAATATTAAGTTCCTGCATGAATTTTGGAAAGTTGTTAAGAACTAATTGTCCCGGATTTTG
>JANPPO010000424.1:0-6729 GCA_031428555.1 Bdellovibrionales bacterium
TCAGGTACTTAAGTTTCTTGGGTTCGATGCGAATCTTCAAGGTTACTGGATAGACGGTAAAATCTCTCATCCGAATATTATCGTAACACTAGAAAAGAAAAATTACTTCGTCGATTTAGGAATCATGTCTTCATTCGTTGGGCCTTTTGTTTTAGATCCACGGCAAGTCATTAAAAAACAAATCGGTAATCAGATTTATCATTTTACTCCTGGAGAAGATCACGAGTCTTCGCATCTACAAATATTTAGAGATGGCAAATTGATTCGTGAGCATAAAAACTCTGGCCCCGTTCCTACGGACGTGCAAATTGCAAAAGGCGTGTACGACACTTTTGAAAAGTCGGAAATGTTCATGACGAATTTAGTGGCTCACAAAGTTTTTGGTCATTATAGCATAGGCATATGGAATCGGAATTTCTACCGCGACGAGGGCCGCGATCGTAAAGTCAGTGAAATTAAAAACCTTGAAGAGCTTCGAGAAATTTTTAATCGACTCGAGATGCAAAATGCTCAAGTAGATCTGGCGCTTGATGTTCTAAGTCAAAGCGGTATTCATCTTTATTAACGATTTTGGATTCCCATATAAATATTCGGCTACTGCCTATTAACAAAAGTTTTGGATCAACCTAACACTGTCGGAATAAATATAGACCGATGACATTCAGTTCCGGAGAGTTGAGTCAGCTAAGCTTTACTCAGTGAAAGGAAAAATATGTTGATTCATCAAAAACCAATCAAATTATTAATGGGGGCAGTCGCTTTCAGTGCGATTGCAATTTCGACTCAGGCAAATTTAAAAGTTGTGCCGCCTGATGCAGACTGGAGATCCGACGCTCCCGGTGTTGTTCACTCGATCAAGCGATCTGACCTACCAAAGAACGTAACACCTACTGATCCAGAGGGGTCACTAGCGAAACCGGTGACTGTCGTTCAGCCTAGAAATGGCGATCTACCCAATGTGCCGAATGGTTTTGCCGTTGAAGTTTTTGCGAGCGGACTTAATAAGCCACGCACTTTAAGAGTTGCACCGAATGGCGATATTTTTCTTTCTGAAACTGGCAGCGGTCGAGTTCTTGTTTTTCGCAGTAATGCAACGGCACCTGTTACGCCTGAAGTTTTCGCTGAGAATCTAGATCGTCCATATGGTATTGTTTTTCATCCTGCAAATAATCCTCATCATGTGTATGTGGCAGCAGCGAACCAAGTTGTGCGTTATCCTTACCAGAGTGGAGATGTCAGAGCGGGGGGCCCGGCGGAAATTGTTGTCGACAATATTCCAACGAAGCGCCACTGGACGCGTGACCTGGCACTTTCTCGAGACGGCAACCGCCTCTTTATCTCGATTGGTTCAGCATCAAATCTTGGATTTACGATGCCCGAAAAAACAGCCAAGGAAATCTTAGCTCATGAGAAGATCCATGGTCGTGGTGCCGCTTGGGGCGAAGAAGAGAACCGTGGAGTCGTACGCGAATTAAATCTTCAAACTATGAAACTTCGCAATTATGCTACCGGACTCAGAAATTGCTCAGGTCTTGCGATGCAACCGGGAACCAACAATTTATGGTGCGTGGTCAATGAGCGCGATCATCTGGGCCCTTCTCTGGTACCAGACTTTATGGCGCGCGTGAACGAAGGGGATTTTTTCGGTTGGCCTTGGTATTATCTAGGGGGCAATTCAGACCCTTCAATGAAAGGAAAACGTGCTGGAGTTAAAACTTCCATACGGGTACCTGAAGTTTTATTTCAGGCGCATTCATCTGCACTCAGTCTCGCATTTTACAATCGCACAGCTTTTCCAGCTGAGTACCGTGGAAATGCATTCGTGGCGTTGCATGGTTCTCACAGTAGGCCAGATAGAACGGGATTCAAAGTTGTTCGGGTGCCAATGAAAAATGGAAAGCCAACAGGCGAGTATATTGATTTCATGACAGGATTCGTTTTAGAAAACGACGCTGTTTGGGGACGCCCAGCTGGAGTAGCAGTTACGAACGACGGCGCAATCTTAGTGAGTGACGACGCCAACGGCACGATCTTCAGAGTGACGAGCAAGCAAGTTAGCGAGTGATGGTTTTGAAGTAGAACGGCTCAGTCAACAACGCTTAAGTCGTTCTACTGAGATAGATTTTTGGGCGGCAACTGGTCAGTTAAAGTTGTACACACGTAAAAACTAGGGCTAACAGCAGGAAAGATTATCCTGCCGTTAGGTTCGAAATTTATCGTCCCATCAAAGCATCAAGAATCTGATCATTCCATTTTCTGGTATTCTTGTCATAGATGCCAAAATCTCCAGAGCTAAAGCCCCAGATACTCCAAGGCATTCCATTATTTTCAAATTCTTCCCGCACGATGCGCAGGTAACTTACTCGGCTTTCATGTGGCGAAAATGTCGATGCTCCAAACTCACCTACATAGATGGGAACGCCCTTGGCTTCTGACCATCTTTTTGCAACTGCAATATCGGATTTAATTTCATTTCTCTGATTTTCATCACAACAATATATCGATCCACCTGGAAATCTGGTTTCAAATCCGTATACACCTTGGTGCGTGAACCCATGAGGATTATACATGTGAAAAGTCGCAATAATATTTCGATCATCTGGAAGTTCTAACTTTTCCAAATGCGAAGCTGCATTCCAGTAGACAGAGCCCAAGATCACTGTGCGGAAGGGGTTTGATTCACGAACGACATGCAATAACATGGGAAATAACTTATTCCATGGTCTACCATCGTATTCTTGCCATTCTCTGATAGCATTGCCATCCTGAGCATTATGAGGCTCATTGTAAAGTTCGAATAGAAGCTGACTACCATGATGGGCATATCGGCGAGCCACCTGTCTCCAGATATTAATTGCTCGAGTTTCAACCCACCGTGGATCTCCTTCTGCCTCGTTGTTATCTAATTTATCTCCGTCTAGCTGACGGAAGTGGTGCATATTAATAATTACAAATAAACCAGCATTGAGAAATTCACTGACCACTTGATCAATTCGTCTTGCGAAAACTTCATCTAACTGAGCATCAGGTGATATTGTCGCATGATTTGACCAGCGAATCGGAATGCGAACGTGGCTAAAACCTGCGTTCTTAATTATCATTGGATACCCGGAGTCATAGGTCTCTCCCCAAGTTCCTTCGTAAGGTGCTTCAAAGACGTTAGCTAAATTCACACCTCTACCCAATGAATTCGCAATGTCACATGTACTGTCGCTCACTTTGCTACAATTTGCTCCGACAGCAAAGACCTGGCTATGGGCATGGGCGTTCAATGAGAATGTAATGAGCGCAGTGGATATAAATAATAAAAATAAATTTTTCTGAGTAATTAACATAATGAGGCCTCCGATAGATAAGGAGGTCGCAATTATTATGCCTGAAAACAAATTTTTGCTTTATTTTCCACTTAGTACAATCGAATTCCAAGTGTAATCAGGGTCTTAAAGAAAAAATGGGAGAATTATGACGGTTACTCCTAAGATTGCCCATCAAAAAATTATGGACAAAGATTAATCAAATGCCGCTTTCTGTCGCGATTCTGAAGTTAAAGTTCCTTTGTAACCCAATGTTTAGAGGATCGCTCCCTCTTTTGCCCTATAATTTACTTCTTACAGCCAGCTGTTACAGCTTGGTAAACTTGCGAGATTTCATTATTAGATGGTTCGCGACCCGATGGAATTATCATAGCTCGTTGAATATATTTAAGTGCGGCCATTTTTTTCAAGAGTACTTCTTCATTAAGTGAGAATAAAGGTTTTGAACCAAGCCCTGCTGTCAAATCCTGAATCATATGATTGCTTCCATCTGTATAAAGCATCGGAGTTCGAGAGTATTCTTCACTTAGAAATTTCATAAAATCATCGATAAAGCCTAGTTGGTGAAACGAAAAAGCAATGACCCCAATAAAACTTCGATCAAATGGATTGCAAATTTCTTCAGCTTTCAAAAGGTAGCGTTTGTTTTCTGCCGGAATGAAATTATAATTATTGATGGGTTTCCAGGTTTTTAGCTCAGGGTTATAGTTGAAATCTAAAAATAAAACGGTTTTATCAGCAAGTTGATAATAGCCGTCCACGATGTACCAAGTGTCGCCCGTAGAGTTCATTTTGAACTCCGCAAGGGTGTACTCGCTTTTAAAATCGCTCGTGTAAGCCAATTCGTTCTCTAGAAATTTGGCCACAACTTTATCTATTTCTTGGGTGGGGACTTTGGAGGCAAATTCCGATAAGTTACTCATTAAATTTCCGTAGGTTGTAGTGGAGGCACTTAATAATAATATGAGGAAAAAAGTCTTCATTTGGTAATTAGTTATTATAGATTATAGTTGGTGTCCATGCCGTTATGATGACGCAGTCGATTGGCCTGTCATTATAGGATTTTGCATAGATGCTGGTTTGGTTAAAAGATGACTCTTAGCTCCGAGTTCGATTTCATACCATTTGTTAGGGGCGTCTAGCTTTTTTCCAAGTTTCTCCGCTTGTAAAAGTCGCTCGATTCTCAGATAACTTTTAAGACGGACCTCATCTTGAAAGCGAGTCAGCTTCTATGGCAAAACTTTATTTTCGGTATGGCACCATGGGTAGTGCGAAAACGCTTAATCTCTTGGCTGTCGCTCATAGCTACCAACTTCAACAAAAGAAGGTATTGGTACTTAAGCCGCAGCTTGACACGCGATTTTCTGAAGGCTCCGTTCGTTCACGCAGTGGGCTCGAGAAACCGGCCGATCTTCTAGTTACAGAAGAGACAAGGTTGGATCCAGAAATTCTGAAACCACTTTCGTGTATTCTCGTCGACGAGGCTCAGTTCCTACATCCGTCATTCATCGATCATTTGCGCGATATTTCCCGTGACTTCAACATTCCCGTTATTTGTTACGGACTCAGAACGGATTTTCGAACTCAGCTTTTTCCTGGATCGAAAAGACTTCTCGAGCTCAGTGACACGATTGAAGAAATTAAAAACACCTGCCATTACTGTAACCGCAAATCGATTTTTAATATGCGCTTGATTAATGGAAAGGGTGTTCTCGAAGGTCCTCAAATATTATTGGGTGCTGAAGAAAGTTATCTTTCGGTATGTTCCGCTTGCTACGCTCAGAATACACGTTAGGGCTAAAAGTGATACTAGCCCGCAAATTTGCTTAAAATCTCTTTTCTCTAACGATTGTCCAATTTAAGGAGCAGTAGTTAGATTCCAAATTTGTTTTCTCGGTAAATGTTTTATCTGAAGCAGAATAGTAATAAATTTTAAAGGTGTTCATACTTTGGAGTTTGTAAATATCCTGATCAAAGAAACAAAGATTACCATTCTTCATTTCTTCCTGCTTTTCGAAAGCTAAGGAATTAAATTCGCTATAAGTTAGAAGTCTGTACTTATAAAGGGAATCAGCATAGTTGAGCGATGCGACTAAAGATAACATCGAAGTGTCGTTAAGTCCAAATTTGACGGTCACGAGATAAGCCGCGACGCCTTCATAATCGTCATCATTTATTAAAAATTGAGGCGGAACCGGCTGATACATTTTATATTGATGAGTCAATCTATAGACACGTTCGTAATCTATCGGTCGGAAATACTCTTCCTCTTCTTGCTGGGACGGTAAGTGAGGCTTGAACGAAGCCAACTCGAGTTTGAGAGTGGGATCCATCTCAAATTTTATAAGTCGCTGAATTTCGATAGAGGCATCAGAAGAAGTTGTCGACTTATGTTCAGCTAAAGCTGTTTCAATCTGACTTAAGCAACCACGATAAGACATCATCAATTCAGGTCCGCCGTCTAAATAACGGCGACCAACTAGTCCCACCAATTGCGGATCCAAGTCTTGAAACCTGGGATCATCGAGATTGGCACGAAAAGATTCTGAGATATTGTTGTGATTCCATTTTCCATCACCGTAAAATACATCAAGTAAGGCGTGCATTCGGTATAAAATCGGAGCCAGTGCTTGCGCTTTATTTTCATAGGTGTTCTGACCTGGCCACCACGTCCAGCCTAAATACCAAACAGCAAAAGGTGTAATGGCTGGACACATTTTGCTAACGAAAGTCGGATGAGAAAAGAGTCGTCTGACAAAAACATATTCACGACTGTCGTTACCTAGGAAGTTGCCCCTATCTTCATTGCCAACTTCGTTATCAGAGCAGGGGAATTCTACAATGTCGGGATTTTCTTCGCAGTATTTATACTTATAAAGATTCGGCTTATCTGGGTTTTTCAACTCCCCAATGAAACTGCCAATTGTGTAAATTTCGAAGTTCTTAATTATTTTTCCTATGCGAGTTGTCGCATAGGTGACGACAGTTTTGTTTTCTTCTTTGTCCTGTTCATCGATTTCACTGCGCAGGAATTCGGCCAAATTCAAAGGCAAGACGACGCTGTTTAATGCAATTTTAAAGTACTTTGCAAAGCTATCGGAAAACTGCTGCTGAAACTTTGGATTATCTTTTTCAATGTCGATTAAAACTGAATCGCCTTCTTGGCGCATGATTTCGATTGTCTCCTGAAGAGGGGTAGAACTTGAGTTAAAGACAATGGGCTGCCAAGCTTTAATCGTGATAGCGACAGCCACCCCCGAAATTAAAATTCCCAAAGCCGCAAAAGACTTCATTTTCATAACCACTCCTTAGTTAATGAAAATAAGCGTATTGCGGTTGTTTGATTGTTTCAAATCTATTATTTATGACGCAAACTTGTTTAGCGAACATGGAAGAACAGTTTTGAACTAAGATG
>JANPPO010000425.1:0-6080 GCA_031428555.1 Bdellovibrionales bacterium
GCAGATAAAAACTTGTCAGTCTACGTTGGAATGGGCCGAGTGATACATCGAAGTCCTGAGTATGTCAGATACACCTCAAAAGAAGAACCTATCCACTCACTGCATTTAAGAGTAAAAAAATCTTTTTGAATGCTAACTCCACTTCGAAGGCTACTTAGGAAATTAGATAAACAGCAATCCCTGCAATCAATGCAGGCACAAATTGAACAAAAAATATTTTTCGGCTGACGCTATATGCGCCGTAAAGTCCAGCCACCATCACACAAGCCAAAAAGAAATATTTTATCTGAATACCCACATTGGGATCAGGGTGAATAATTCCCCAAATTAAACCAGCAGCTAAAAACCCATTATAAAGCCCTTGGTTTGCAGCTAAAACTTTTGTGTCTTGTGCTTTTGCTTCAGAGTTTCTAAAAACTTTTCTGCCCAAAGGTTTTGTCCAAAGAAACATTTCCAATACCAAAAAGTAAATATGAAGTAGAGCGACAGCCAAAACTAAAATGTTTGCAAGAATGCTCATACTTTTCTCTCGAATCGTTTCATTGAAATTGTTAATTTGTACGTCATGAGTTTTTCGCCTGATTTTGCAGAGACAGCATAACCTTCGAAAGTTCCATTTTGTCGATCATTTGATTCCATTGCTTTATCAATTAAGGCATCAACTGCGCGAACTTGCTCGGTTATGAAGTGAACATCGGACTCTGCTCGCTTCAAAAATTCGCAAGCGAAGTCTTTGAAAATGAAACTGACTGGAACTTTATCTCTTTGCATTCGGTGGAGCAGTCGTAAAGCGATTGAAAGTTCAGCTCCCATGGCGAGTGCACCAAAATACATCGAGCCTAAATGATTCTTTGTCAAAAATCGAAACGGCAACTGAACCCGTGCTGTTTTTTCACTCATCTCAAGCACTTTTGGACTACAGATTCCAAGAAGAGGAACCTTCACCAGGCTTAAAGTGCGTATAAAGCGATTCAGTTTTTTTAATTCAACTTTGTCTTCAGAATTTTGTTGCATGGTTTCATTAGTTTGAGCGTAGTTTGGCTTTTACTCAAATAGTCGCTATAAACGCGACTCAGGTAGTTAAACTGAAAGGCCCTCTCTAATGTTTGATCAACTCTCGGAAAAAGTTTTAGGTTCGATTAAGAAATTAAAAGGACAATCTCAAATTTCCGCTTCAAATATTGAGGATGCATTAAAAGACATCCGAATGAGCTTCTTGGAAGCAGATGTTAATTTCAAAGTTGTTAAAAACTTCCTCGACCGGGTAAAAGTAAAAGCCCTTGGCGCAGAAGTTCTACAAAGTCTACAGCCAGGTCAGCAATTTACCAAAATCGTTCATGATGAGCTCGTGCAAACTTTGGGCGGTGAAACCGTTTTCTTAGATGTGAAAGACAAATTTAATACAATCCTGATTGTAGGTCTTCAGGGTAACGGTAAAACGACAACCTCTGCAAAGCTTGCTCTCTATGTCAGACAAAAATTAGGTAAAAAGCCAGGGCTTGTATCAGTTGATATCTACCGACCAGCTGCCGCCGAGCAGCTCGAAATTTTAGCTAAACAAAATGGAATTCCATACTATCCAGTAGATCTCAAAGATTCGCCAAAAGTGAGACTCGAAAAAGCGAAAGCCTGGGCTGAAGCTCAAATGGTCGAAGTTTTAATTATCGACACCGCGGGCAGATTACAAATCGATGAAGCTCTTATGACTGAACTTCAAGAATTAAAAGAGCTCGCAAACCCCAATGAAATTCTACTTGTTGCCGATGCGATGCTCGGTCAGCAATCAGTTAACGTAGCTGAAGGCTTTAACCAAAGACTTAAATTAACGGGACTGATCTTAACTAAAGTAGACGGCGATGCGCGTGGTGGTGCGGCTCTTTCATTTAGAGAAGTGACGGGCTTACCTATTAAGTTTTTAGGTGTTGGCGAAAAAGTGGCAGCACTTGATGTGTTTCATCCAGACCGATTAGCCAGCCGAATTTTAGATATGGGTGATGTTTTGTCACTCGTCGAAAAAGCACAAGATTTCGTAACTGAAAAAGATGCGAAGGATTCCGCTCGTAAAATGGCTAAAAACCAATTTACCTTGGAAGACTTTTTAAAACAGATTCAGCAGCTCAAAAAAATGGGCGGTCTAGAAAACATCATGAAATTTTTGCCTGGCTTCGGTGAAATTTCGAAGCAAATGAAGAATATGGCACCGCCGGATGATGAGATGAAAAAAATCGAAGCCATTATTCATTCGATGACGCGCAAAGAACGTCACGATCATCGCATTCTAAACGCCTCTAGGCGTCAACGAATCGCTTTGGGTAGCGGAACCCAAGTGCAAGACATCAATAAGCTCGTAAAGCAGTTTGAGCAGGCTCAGAAGATGATGGGCCAAATGATGAAAATGGGAATGGGCGGGATGAGCAATATGTTAGGTGGAATGAAGAGCGGACCCGGCGGGAAACCTCGACTTCCATTTTGACCAATTATTAACTTGATCAGGACTTTAGTTTTGAGTAGAACCTTACATCTTGAATCATGGCAGAGGTAAAAAATGGTAGTTATTCGATTAGCACGTATGGGAACAAAACACGCTCCAAAGTACCGTATCACAGTGGCAGATTCTCGCCGCTATGTTACTTCTAAATACTTGGAAGTTTTGGGTTATTACATTCCAACTCCAAAGGGTCAGGACAAAAAAGTTGTCGTGAACATGGAAAAATATAATTCATGGGTTTCTAAAGGTGCACAGCCTACTGACCGTGTTAAACACGTGGTCAAGATGGCGCAAACCCCAAAATAATGCTTGGAAATCTCACATTAATACCATACACCCAGTAGTAGGGTTTGTGTGGTAATCCAAGCGTTGTGAGGAAAAAATGGGAAGTCCAAATATTGAAAATTTACGAGAGCTAGTAGAGTTCATGGCTAAGGCGCTTGTCGATAAGCCTGAGGCTGTTTAAGTGGATGAAATTCCAGGACAACAAACGACTTTACTCGCCCTTAAAGTGGATAAAGAAGACCTTGGAAAAGTAATTGGTAAACAAGGTAAAACAGCTGCGGCAATGAGAACCATCATTCGCGCTGCTGGAACGAAGCTCAACAAAAGATACCATCTCGATATCGTTGAATAAGTCTTTAGTTACATATCAAACAGTTGGAAAAATCAAAGATGCCCATGGCCTTAAGGGCGAAGTGTACGTTTTGGTTTTTTCGAAAGATACAAGCTGGCAAGATCAGCTCTCAGTTATCAAACTCGAATCTCCCGATGCTCAAAAAAATCTAGAGCTCAAAGTTGAGCGTAGTAAGCCCCACAAAGATGGTCTAATCGTCAAACTTGAATCAATAAATGACCGCAATCAGTCTGAAGCGATTAAGGGATGGACCTTTGGAATTCCAGAGGAAAACTTAGTGTCTGCGGAAGGTGAGACGATCTACTTAAAAGAAGTTCTCAATTTCCAAGTTTTTTTAAGTGATAAGGCAGTTGGCACCGTTAAAGGCTTTAGCAGTAATGGAATGCAAGATCTGTTGGTCATTCAAAGTCGCAGTAACAGTGACAGTAAAAGTGACAGTCATGATTATGAAGTGCCCTTTGTGACGGATTTTATTCTCAAAATCGACTTCGAAGCGCAAAAGCTTTTCATGGCCTTCCCAGAAGGCTTGATGAATTTAGATAAAATAGAATAGTCTCTCGCCAACCTTATGAAATTTCAAATTCTGACCGTTTTTCCGAGCATGATCGATTCTTACGTAAGCCAAGGCGTCATGGCCCAGGCCTTTAAGAAAAATCTATTCGAATACCAAATTTTAAATCCCCGCGATCAGGCAACCGATAATTATAAGTCTGTTGATGACAGACCTTTTGGCGGTGGTGACGGCATGGTGATGCTTCCGGAAATTATAGAGGCAACACTTAGGAAACGACCTTTCAAAAATGATCATATTGTTTATTTGAGTCCCCAAGGAAAACCGTTCACTGACAAAAAAGCCAACGAACTGAAATCAAAAAAAGAAGTGACTCTGATCTGCGGGCGTTACGGCGGTGTTGATCAAAGAGTATTAAACGAATTCGTCGATGAGGAAATTTCCATTGGAGATTATGTTCTTTCGGGCGGAGAGTTGGCCGCGCTCGTTTTAATGGATGCGGTTGTTAGAAAAATTCCGGGAGCCTTAGGTCATTCGGAATCAGCAGATAAAGATAGCTTTTCTATTCCGGGTTTGGAGCATCCATTATTTACGAGGCCTCAAGACTGGAAAGGCCGAAAAGTTCCAGAAATTTTGTTGTCTGGAAATCATGCGCTTATTGAACAGTGGAAAATAAATGTTTCTCAACTTGTGACTTTAAAAAAGCGCCCAGATCTTTTGCATTTGAGTCCCAAAGAATTTGATGTCTTAAAAAAATTCTATAAGTCGATGACCGAAGCAGAGAAAAAAGTCTGCGGCATCGAGGATTTAAAATGAGCGATTTAAAACTCGAAATTAAGTCAGACGAAGTTGCGTTCGCTCGGAAAGTCCCAAGACTTGCAATTGGACTTGTTCACTTTCCAATTCTTGATGGACAAAAAGAAATTGTCGCAACCAACGTAACGAACTTTGATATTCATGATATCGCTCGGGCGGCACGGGTTTATGGAGTGGAAAAATATTACATTATTCATCCCATTCCAGAACAATTGATGTTTGTTGAAAGAGTTTTAGATCACTGGCGAACGGGGACTGGCTCGAAATATAACCCCATGCGTCGAACAGCACTCACTCAGGTTAAAACGGCTGAAAATGTTGAAAAGGCGTTGAGTGACTGGGGAGTTCCCAATGTTCTAACGATTGCGACTCACGCAAGGCGCGTAGAAGGTTCTCCCTTCTTCACTTTTAAGGATCTGAGGTCTCAGCTTCACGATCAAGATCAGCCAGTCCTTTTGCTCTTCGGAACGGGGTTTGGCCTGACTGAAGATTTTATGCGGTCTTGTGGTGGAATTCTCGAAAGCATTAAGGGAGCGCCACCGGATGATTACCGCCATCTTTCTGTTCGATCGGCTGTAAGTATCATTCTTGACCGTGTCATGGGCCCATGGTAACTCTTTCCCCTCTGATAAAAGACTCTCTTAGCACTTGAAGGATGGAACTTAAATGGCACAGGCAAAAGCAAAAGCGAAACCAAAAACGGCGAAAAAAGTAAAAAAAATTAAAGCAACAACAGGAGCTGAAACTAATCTTGTTCGTCGTGTGACATTTAAACCTGTTAAGAAAAATATCGATGATTTCAGCGCTGGTGACACTGTTGGCGTTTACGTAAAAGTAAAAGAAGGCGATAAAGAACGCGTTCAGCTTTACAAAGGCATCGTTATTAAAGTTCAAGGTTCTGGAACTTCTAAAGCTTTCACAGTTCGCAAAATTTCTGCAGGTGTTGGAGTTGAAAGAACTTTCCCTTTCCAAAGTCCAAGCGTTGATCGCGTAGAATTAATCGCAACTGGTAAAGTTCGTCGTTCTAAGCTTTATTACCTTCGCGGTCTTGATGGAAAAGCTGCTCGTATCGAATCAGAGCTAGCGTCTCCGAAGTCTGCTTCAGAAATCGCTGACGCTGCAGCTGTTACTGCTGAAGATAAAGCGTAAACGCTACATTAGCGGAGTGGTTTCAAAAGTAAAAATCAAAAATGTTGATAAGTTAGACTGGAAATCCTTCTGCAAAGAGGGATTTTCTGTTTTTGGCGTAGACGAAGTTGGTAGAGGCTGTCTGGCCGGTCCAGTTTACGCGAGTGCTGTTATTTTGAATCATCATGAATCTGATCATGAGCTAACAGACTCTAAAAAATTATCCGAAAAGCAGCGGACTTATTGGTTCGAAAAAATCTCTGCTGAACATCAAGTCGGAATCGGACTTGCAACTGTTGAAGAAATAGAAAAGTTCAACATCTTACAAGCCTCATTTCTGGCAATGAAGCGGGCGATTAAAAATTTAAAATTAAGTTCAGGGATTGCCTTAGTCGATGGGCATATGAAAATCCCAGGGCTCGAAAACTTTGAACAGCACGCGATTGTAAAAGGTGATTTAAGATTGGCGCCGATTTCTGCTGCTTCGATTATCGCAAAAG
>JANPPO010000426.1:0-2256 GCA_031428555.1 Bdellovibrionales bacterium
GGAATTATTTTTCTCATCTATTATGGTGTCATGAAACTTAAAGCTGCGTCTCAAGATCAGCGCCTAGAAAATATTGATCGAAGCGATATGACGGTTAAAAAATCAGTCGTTAAAACTCTAGGCTTCACATGGCTTAATCCACATGTTTATGTGGATACCGTTATTCTGATTCCAGCCCTCGCGTTACAATTCCAGGATGAGCAAAAATACTACGCTGCAGCAGCTGGCTATATTGGAGTCGTCACCTGGTTTGTCGGTATAACAACTTTAGGAACTTTATCATCAAAGTTGTTTCAAAATGCTAAAAGTTGGAAGATTCTCAATCTGATCACTGCTCTGATTATGTTTTGGGTCGCTTTAAAACTTTACAAGGAGCTGACATGAGCCAACTTCTTAAAAATCCCATCATTGTCGCACTCGATTTAGATAATGCAGATGCAGCTTACAAATTAGCTGCAGAAATCGGCGAAATAGTGGGCGGAATCAAAGTCGGTCCAAGGCTTGTCATGAGAGAAGGCCAATCTCTCATCACAAAACTCGCAAAATTCGCTCCTGTATTCGTTGATATGAAACATTTCGATATTCCCTCTACAATGCTATCAAGTGTTCAAGCCAGTTTTGATGCAGGCGCAACGCTTGTCACTGTTCATGCGCTCGCGGGAAAAGAAGCGCTCATGGAGTGCGCGAATCTCGAGGCAAAATTAAATCAGCAAAGACCATTTAAAATTTTAGCAGTCACGATTTTAACAAGTTGGTCAAACGAAACTCTGCCCAGCAATCTACAGAAAAAATCAGTCAGCGAACATGTTTTGGATCTTGCAACAGCAGCCGAAGATGCGGGGCTTAGCGGGCTTGTCTGCTCAGGGCACGAGCTCGATCTGCTCACCTCTAAAAAATCATATAAAGTTGTACCGGGGATTCGAATGGATCTCGAAGAACACCAAGACCAAAAAAGAGTAATGAATCCAAAGGAAGCTCTCAAAAAGGGCGCAAATGCTCTTGTAGTAGGTCGACCAATCTTGCACGCCACAAGTCCAAAGGAAGCAGCCATGGATTACGTCATGGCTTCAATGGGCAAATAATTGGGCTTTAACGGGCAAACAGTGACTATTGTTTTACCACTTCGCAAAGTGGTAACTGCTCATTGAAAGTTCCACCATTATCCTGACGACTCGTTAAGAACTTACAAGAATCATATCCAAGTCTGCGAATTTCTTTTTCTAATTCAGCTAAAGTATCCAATGAAAGCGATGTAGTTCGAGACAAAATCCAGCCAAACTTGTAGCTGTCTTCACCCACAACCACATAACGGTAGTCAGAATCTAAGACGAGAATTTTATACTGGCCCGCAAACCAGCCAAAATGATTAAAAAACGGCACAAAACTAACTTTGAGTTCGGCATTTGTTTCAGTGTTCACAACCCTGCCGATTCCATTCGCTACTTTATCTTTGCCGTTCTTCTCCGTGCACGAATTGATAACGTCAATTTTACCAAAATCGAGAAATTTATATTCCGCGGTCGTGTTCTTTACACATTTCTTTTGGAAAAAAGCCGGGATGCTTGCGATCTCATGCCATTTTCCTAAGTAGCGATTCAAATCTACAGAAGACACTGTTTCCACGGCGAAGGCAGAAGCGAAAAATAAAATGGCCAGGCTAAAAGTCAGATGTTTCATGAAAAATCCTCCAGCTCAATAATGAACCTTTAGCTATTCTGGTTCTAGCATGGCTGTCAACAATCACTGGCAATTCTACTTTTTAAGTGAATTAAACATAAAACGAATAGGCTCAGATTTGCTCTGGTCGCGATGCCAGATCATGCAAAGATTAACACTTAACAGTGATTCGGAAATTGAATTCAATCCATGGCGAGTTCCAACAGTATTTGGAAGCAAACCAACCGCATCACTTTCTTTCAAGATATTCGCTATGACTTCGTAATCTTGAATAGGAATTTTCTTATGATCCGAAAACTTCTTAATCATTCGCTGGTTCATAAACATTTCGGGATTAAAATAAAGTACTTTTGAATTTTTAGTTTTCGATCCCCACATTCCAATCCAGGAGCTCGAAAGGGTTTGTGCAACTAAATCGGCATTTTTAACAGGATTAATCACCAGTCCCACATCGATCTGTAGTTCGGCAACTTTGCGAGTAACGTCCAGCGAAGATGCTAACTCGGTATCAATCATCATATCAGGGTACGTCGTTAAAAGTTTGGGAATTATCATTGGGAAATAACTATTCGCAATAGA